>SBBS01000083.1 GCA_005239605.1 bacterium
AATTTTAGAGTGAAATTTCAGAAATATGAGATGGGGCGCCGGTGAAAATTTTGAAGCGCTAGCAGGGCTGACGCAAGAAATTTTCACCAAGCCCCGGCCAGATTTCGGGAATTTTTAGCCGAAAATTTATTAAGGGACGGGTCTATTAGAGCATTGAAAGATAAATAGCGCTCTGATTGAGCGCTTATTTTGTTGTTTTTCTATCTCATCTTAAGACGTAAGAACACATAACCGTATATTACGATTATTACTCCCAACGCAATAATTGACCAGCTCATCGTAATTCCTTTCTATAAATCCGAAACACAAGTTCGGATCGTTTATTTTTAAGTGCAGTATATGGTTTCAAGCCGCTGGTTGTCAATGCCTGTTCAAGTTTTGTGCCAATGTCGGTGAGTTTTGAGGCGTCCTGTTTCCAGGGGACGTGTTCGCTTGGAAAGATAAAGTAAATTTCTTTGAAGCCGGAGCGTTCAAAATAATCATTCCCTTTTTCGTTTAGAAATTGGGTGTACGTATCCGTGCCGACAACAGGCCATGCGTGATAAATCTGCAGGCGGTCCAGTATCCAGATTTGCGCGATGCTGTTTATGTTTTTGTCGTAGACAAAAAGTGAAGCAAGCGGTTTTTTTCCGTCATGCTCGGCTTTTGCAAGCGCTTTTTTATGTATTTCTCCGATGAAGTGATATTTTGGCTCAAACGCAAGCGCGGGCATGCGGCTATCGGTTTTTTCACGCATCCAACTGTCCAGTTCCTGGTAGCCCCAGTTGTAGTTTTCATATCGGACGCGGGACCATGCCCATAATTCCGGCCCTTTCGGATAGGGAATAATCTGTGAGTTGATGGAGTACGAAAGCTCAAATGCAAGGAAAAATATAATTATGTATATTGATATATTTCGGAAGTCCAACTTCCGAGTATTCGGAAGTTGGACTTCCGAAATATATAAGGTGGAAATATTGGTATTTGAGATAAAGAAACCGATCCCCAAAGCTATAAATGGAGTCAGTAAGCTGAGAAACCGCAAAGACGGGCCGATAGCGCCGATAACAAGAGCGAGAAGCCAAAAGAATATAATGAGCAAAAGCGCATGTCGGCGCAATGTTTCTTTCCATTGTTTTGCAACCGAAACAAGAAATGCAATGACGCTTATGGCAAACAATGCCAGAAACAACCATGAGTTAAATGCAATTATGTTCGGCAGAAACGCGTTCATGCGAGAAGATAGGGTGGGGAATTCTTCTTTGCCGGGTTGTATGCTCCATACTTCCGGGTTTTGTCCTACTAGGTAAGAAAACTGAAAATCAAAATGTCCGACTGTTTGATATAGTTTGTAGTTGTAGTAAAGAACAGGGGAGAATACCAGCAGAGCGAGCGCGGCTCCTACGGAGACAAAACGCGAGGAAAAATCCTTTCTTCTAAAAAGAATCATATATGTTAGAAAAATGGGAAAAAGAATTCCTGTTGTGTATTTAACAAGAAGCGCGAGCCCTGTTGTGACGCCAACCAAAATGTAATACTTTTTTTGTTTCTCCGCCTTTAGAAAAACATACACAGCAAGAAGAATAAAAAATATCACGTGCGATTCTTGCAAACCGATGCGGGAGATTGCGACGTGGTTTATCGTTGTTCCCATCAGCGCTGATGCAAGAAGTCCTGCGCGTTTTCCATACAAATAAGATCCGATGAGATAAAGCAAATATACGGAAGCAATTCCAAAAAGGGCTGAAGGCAGACGAAACGCAAACGGCGTTTCTCCGAAAATGCGCATAAATATGTGCTGCGTAAAAAATACCAGCGGCGGGTGGTCGTGAAAAGAATATGATGTCCAGGATGGAATAAATGGATCAAACCATTCAAGCGGCGTTGTTTGTTCGGCTGCTTCGTCAAAATCCAGCATACCAATGGCGCGGAAGGAATAGAGCGCTTCGTCAGAAATCGTATCGCCGGAGCCGAGAGACCAGAGGCGGAGGAATGCAGATACAACTAGGACAATGATCAATATTCTATTTTTATTTTTTAGTAAATCCAAATGAAAAAATATAAATGAAAAATCAAATCTAAAATCAAAATATCAAAACCGTTTTTGCATTGAGGCATTTGACATTGCTCGATTCTTCGGACACCCGACTTGATTCTTTGTTAAGCGGCGCGTTTATCAGATCACCAAAATCAAGCTTGAATTTACCATAAAATGATTCCTGATATCCATTCTCCCAGTAAAGCGTAGAACGGGCAATGCCGAGAGAACGCACGAGCGCAGTTTTGCTCACGCTTTTTTGTTCTCGCATCAGCATTTTTTTTGCACACCGGAAAGCCGAACGGTGAGTTCTCCGACAAGTGCAAAGAGTTCTTTGTTTTGCTTCTGTATCCATGAAAACTCTGACCATGAAGGAGTTCCTTTTGCTCCCACACCAAGCCGTCTATAGATGGTGGTTTCGTGTATGCCATGGTCTTTTGCAGCTTGGGCAGCAGAGACACCTTCTTCTTTTACTTGTTTCAGGATATCCGCTTTTACTTCCGGCGGTGCCAGATATGATTTTTTGTTTGCTATGTACACAAAGGGTTACTGATATTGTTTCTCATAGAAGCATGCTTCGGCCTTTGTGTCTAAGTTATCCAGATTATAAATTTATTAGTACACATCTTTTTGCTATCGCAAAAAGATGTGTACTAATGGTGTTGGGATAATTTTATAAACTTAAGAAAAAAGTACCCGATTCGGGTACTGTGAGTGAGGTGGAGTGTGGGGGAAGTTATGAGAGGGAAGGTTTTGTGTAAGAATACTGCAAAGCAGAGGGGGAGGACATGGAGGGAAGAGTTATAGGTTAGTCGGGGGATAGAAAAGGGGGTGCAGTATAGTTACACAAAACGCCTCGGATAATATCCTAAAAGTTCTATTGTTGTTTCAAAGGTAACAGTTGCAAAAATTATTGTCAACTTTATAGAACAATAAACCTGTGAATAACTTTTTATTCAAAAAGCAGAAGCAATGGTCCGAATATCGTGTTTAGGAGAGGGGAGTTTAGCAATGAACCTGAAGCAGGGGAAGGCGATATAAATTTTTCGCATGCCGGATCTTGGTAATTTTGCGTGCAATAAGTTACGCATTCTTCTTTGTTGGCACAGCCGCCTGGACCATGGAAAAGCACGGGTTCTTGTTGGTATGGTTGATTAAACCTTTCTTGATCATGTTGAAAATCTTGCGGTTGCTGATTTTTTTGATCCTGGTACTGCTGATAATTCTCTGGTGTGATGGAGGGCGGCATGAATTTCTGACAAGCCGGATCTTGGTAATTTTGCGCGCAATAGATTGCACACTCTTCCGGGTTGCTGCATCCGCCCGGGCCATTGAAACCAGAGGGAGAATCTATCAGCGGGTGATATTGCTGATTCTCATAATCCTGCAGCAGTTGATCATGTTGAAAATCTTGTGGTATGAACTTCTGATTCGGAGGGCCAAACCCCTGACACTCATTTATATGTTTCTTACAATACGCTATGCACTCCTCTGTATTTTTACAGCCGCCAGGTCCATTGAAACCTTCTTCGCTAAAATTGCCGCCGCCGCCAAACGAAGCTCGTATTTGCTGAAAACATCTTTCCAAAGATTCAAAATTAACATGCTCGTCAAATTTCCCATTTTGCATTTTTTTGAGTCCTTCCTCGCCGACGATGTCTTTGATGCATTGAGCCGCTTCCGGCGGAAGCTGATGCAGCTGCTTGCTGAATTGGGCGGTTACTTTACTAAAACATGATTTCATTTTTCCTTCTATGTTTCTGTCAAAAACCGGATCGCCCGCTTTCATTTTATTAAAATTTTCTTCTCCCGCCGCATTCTTCATGCATTCAACGGCTTCAGGCGGCATTTTATCAAGTTCTTCGCGAAAACGCCCCATTCCTTCACGCATGCGCGCAAGTTCTTCTTCATTAATAAGCCCGTGTTCTTGGGCAAAATGGAAACATTCTTCGCTCTGATTTTGGCAATAGGCGTCGCATTGTTCTTTACTTCGACAGCCACCCGGTCCTTTTCCTCCCGTTTTACGCGCCATTTGGATATCTTCAGGAGACATAACACCTGCTTTTTCCGCAAACACAACGCACTCATCAAAATGGTTTTCTTCAAAACAATACTTTTCGCATTGTTCTTTTGAGGTGCATCCGCCTGGGCTTTCACCCCGGCGCATCAGTGTCATAAATTTCTTCGCTTCGGCTATTTCTTCCGGCGGCATAAAACCGCTCTCTTCAGCAAAATTCAGACATTCTTCCATATGAGCGGGATCGCCGCAATAAATTTCACAGGCGTTGCGGTCTCGGCAACCGCCTGGGAACTGTTTGCCGGCTTTTACCAACGCCTGGAATTTCTTTGCTTCAACGAGTTCATCCGGCTCGTAATGTCCCGTTTTTTCGGCAAATGCGATGCATTCATCAAGATGTTCAATGGCGCTGCAATACGCCTCGCACGATTTTCCCGAATTACATCCGCCGGGGCCGTTTTTAACGTTTAAAAAATGATCAGCGGCTTTTTGGGCTTCTTCGTCGGAAATCAAATGATATTTTTTGGCAAAGGCAAAACATTCTTTCGCGTGATCAACGTTATCGCAATAAGTGCGGCATTCAGTTTCGTTTTGGCAATTGCCTAACGCGGGCACGGGGTATGAGATATTTTTTGTTGAAAGTTTGCTCTCTTCTTTAGTTTCTTCTTTTTGTTCCTTTTTTTGAACTTCGGGGGGAGATGGCGGCGGCGGTTCTTCTTTGTTCACTCTGACACTGCCGGTAACGCCGTCAACCGGAGGAGGAATCTCAAGCTCAGTCTTATTGTTTTTGCAGTCAATAATGTAAGCGGGCATCACCGGCGTAAAATCGCTTGGGTCCATAAGAGAAACATTGCTGCTGGAAAAAGATCTTGGACAGCTGCTTAACTCTCCGCCGTAAGAGTATCTGCCAACCAGAGAAAGCGAAAACTCTTGAATACCGTCGGAGTCTTTGACAGTAAGCGTAAATTTTCCGGAAAAAGGATCTTTTTCAATCTTTACGGAAGAATCATTACTTGCCGCTTCTGCTTGAATAAGCGTCAAGCTCAATGCGAAAGAAATTGCCAATATGCTTATGACCCGCATCTTTCGATTCGTAATTAAGAAAGCGCTCATATATTTAGCGTAATGGATTTTCGTATTTATAGGGATTTGCCCGATCAATTGGATTTATTTCCGGAACTTTTTCGCCAACATTGGTTTGAATTTCCGGAACAGATTCGCCTATGTCTTTTGTTGTTTCCATGACCCCTTTTTCTTTAACTTGTTCGGCAGGTTCGGGTTCTGTAAGTTCTTGTTGTTGAGACCAAAACCAAAAACCGATTGCGCCGGCCAGAACGATTATCACTATAATTATAGGGATGAGTTTCTTGGTATCCATACTGATTTCTATTATATAACATAATCCAACACACAGTACCGCATACCTGTGCAAAAAGTAAGCGGTGGGAGTTTCCTCGCTTGCAAAATTTTGTCTGGCGGGGAGTGGTGGACGATATTTAGAACTCTTTTTATGGTTACGAAAGAGAAATTTTCGAATTAAATAAAGAAAATAGTTGCTGTTTTTGCTAAAATACATTGCTATTACAAGCTAAATCGTCAAAAAGATACAATGAGCGTTAAAAAACGGGCATATTTGCCCGAAATGCAGTTCCCGTAAGACAAGAAAATATGGTCGTCAGTCAGGAGTCCAGCGATGTCATTGCCGTGAATGTGGAAAACTATTTTCACAAACACGCAGACCAAACAGAAAACGAAAACATATTTTTAACGCGTATGTATTTGGCCGTCAAACGATTACCGAGCTTGCGGCTTCGGAAAACAGAAGTCATGTATGAATAAAGCCTTGCAAACTACCATACTTTTCGGTGTCTTTATTAGACCTGTCCCTTAATAAATTTTCGGCTAAAAATTCCCGAAATCCGGCCGGGGCTTGGTGAAAATTTCTTGCGTTAGCCCTGCTGGCGTTTCAAAATTTTCACCGGCGCCCCATCTCATATTTCTGAAATTTCACTCTAAAATTTATTAAGGGACAGGTCTATTATATGATGCAACAATGTGCTCTTGGGTGTCATTTTAGATGATTGGATGCGGCTTTTTTCTTTTCCTCAGGTTTGTGTGGTATACTTTTTATATTCTTAATTTTATGTGGCACAAAGATGTATCAGAATTTATGGCTGAAATGGGCCACAACCGCGATGGGGTGTGGTTTCCGCGCGTAACAAAAATTCTTGATGTTAAATCAAAACCCGGGCTTGAGGCGTTTTTTCGCGAGATTGGAAGCTATGAATCCGCAGAGGAAGTAAAAAATAAATCTGCGGAGGAAGGAAGTTTGGTGCATGAAGTTGTGCAAAAAGTCGCTGTGGGGGAGCCGGTTGATGTTCCGGAATCCATTCGTCCTGCCGTGGAGACGTTTCAAGCGTTTTCTGACAAGCGGGGCATTCAACTGCATCCCGATTTTATTGAACGTCCCATTATTTCATTAAAAAATAAATTTACAGGCACGGTGGACGCGCTCGCTGAAATTGACGGCAAATTCGGTGTTTTGGACATTAAAACATCTACAGGATTTTTTCGGGAATATAATTTGCAGACGGCCGCGTATGTGCTTGCGTTGCAGGAATATGAATCAAAACAAATTCTTTCTTTGCCGCGAGAAATTGAAACGCGCTGGATTTTACGGATTAATCAGCATCGCGTGTGCAAAAAATGTCGGGCTACGCTCCGTGAAAAAGGGGGGCGTTCAAAAGTGCGCAGCAATCGGAAACCCGAGAATATTTGCCCGGAAGACGCGCATAAATGGGGTGCGGTCGAAGGCGATGTGGAGCTACGCGAGTTTCCGTATTACTACGGAGACATTAAAGCGTTTTTAGCGGCCAAAACTCTTTGGGAGTGGGAACATGGTTGGTGGCTGAAGCAAGTGGGATACTTCTAAATAAATGCAAAATTCAAAATTCAAACGCGTTTTCAGTGAGTCGTTTTTTCCACATGCCGATTTGGATGGGATGAGCTTCCTATGCTCCAGCAAGCTGGTTGGACGTTTTAATTCCTTTCAGAGCTTCCAGCGCTACGGCGGCTTTCTGCCGCGGGGTGAAGATTTTTTTCATATATTTTTATGGTGCTCCACCGCCAGAACTTGATACAATTTTGCTGTCTAAATTTCCAGGTCCATTATACAGGAATTGAGATGTTGAATAGGCTCTAAGCGATTCACATTACCAGCGGAACAAAAAACACTTCATTAGCAGGAATATCAAGGGTACGTCATAGAGATACCCTTTCTTGTTGTATGGGGTTGGAAAATTCTTCTATTTCTGTTATACTAATCTTAACCCTATGAAAAATATTTTTATTGCCTTGGCATTTCTCGCGCTTATTTTAATAGGCAGGTGAGTTGTATAATGTAATTGATATAAAACAGAGAGGACAGTGCTAATGGAAAAACACATTGCAGAGGAGCTATATTGGCGTTTGTTGGAAGAAATTACACATACGAAAAATTTGAAGTCGTCAGGCGAATCCATAATGCTCATGGACAAAGATCATGTATGGGTATGGGGTGTGCGGCTCTATGCGGCGGGATTGCGCGACTACTGCGGACAGTGTGAACGGGAGGCATTGCAAGACGCTGTTGCCAAAACGAACAAAATGGCAAGCAGGCATGATCAGGCAAAAAAAATTCTACTGCGTTTAGGTGTGAAAGATGAAGATGAAGAAGGGTTTTGGTTGAAGAAGTTTCAGCATCAACTTGATAAGTCTTCCGGCAAGGGCAATTATACCGACAGACGTTCGTTTACATCAAATGAACGGCCTATCCTTCCCGCTGGGTCCAATACCCCGCGGGAAGGTGGGGGGATTTATGGAACGTGCGCCGCAATCTCTTAAGGCGGAACCTACGGGATGGGTGCGGGGAATCATTTTGTGGAGGTAGGATATGTAGAGACAATTTTTGATGAGGAAGCCGCGCAAAAAATGAACCTTGCGCGGGACAAGGTTACCGTTCTCATACACACGGGTTCGCGCGGATTGGCGCATTAAGTTGCAGCCGATTATATCCATGTGATGAATTGTGTGATGTCTTCTTACGGCATCAGCTTGTCTGATCGCGAGCTTGCATGCGTGCCGTTTCGTTCCAAAGTTGGAGGCGGAAGGCATTATCATAAACGCAGGATCGCGCCGCGGCCTTGTGGAGGAGGCGCCGCTTGCGTACAAGGATATTGATGATGCGGTAAATGTCATTCATGAAGCGGGCATTGCCAAAGAAGTAGCGCGCTTAAAGCCCCTTGCGGTTATCAAGGAATGATGGTTATAATGCGAACATCTTAACATAAAAATATGACTCGCATATTTCGCAAAAAAAGCTCAATAAAATTACCCCCGCGCGATCGCGCGGCGGAGAACGAGGAATGCGGCCGCGAGCGCAAAGGCATTGCCGAGTGTCCCGCGTGCCGCAACGCGCGTTTTAAAAAGAAATGGCACGCTTCTTTACAAGATTTGCAGAAACACGCAAAAGACAAAAAGCTTGTAATTGCCCGAAGAGAAATGTGTCCGGCATGCGCCATGATTAAGGGACATGAGTATGAAGGAGAGATTTTCATTGAAGAGTTTCCTACGCGCTTGAAAGCAGAGCTTCTTCGTCTGATCAATAATTTTGGGGAGCGCGCGATTTCCCAAGATCCGCAGGATAGGATTATAAAAATTGAAAAGATTGCCAGGGGGTTTCGCGTTACCACTACCGAAAACCAGCTTGCCAATCGCCTGGCAAAGAAAATAAAAGACGTTTTCAATACGGTAAAAATTGATTTTTCACACTCTAAAGAACCCTTTGAATTTGTGCAAATCCGCGTTGTTTTCCACGGGGTATAAAGTTGTGGGATGAAGGGTGATATGTATCCTTTAGGGGCATGATATCATGCGTGTATGGACGTTTTTCCAAAAAACAAATGGCCGCTCGGTATGCTGTTTTTGCTTCTTGCGGTCGCGGGCGTGATGGCGTACGAAAGCCGTGTGGAATCGCGAAGGAATGCGGATTTGGCGCGTGAGTTTGCCGACGAGCTTGTGCGCGCGGAAACGCGGCAGAAGGAAACGGCCGCACAGCTTCAAAACGCGCTTCTTTCGCTTGGGAAAACTCTTGATCTTACGAAAAGCCAGCAGGAAGAACTGAAATCCAATTTGGCAAGCGAGCAAAAAAAGTCGGGCGCTATCCAAGAACAACTGGGAAAGGTGAGCGGCGCCGTGAACACGCTGGAAAAACTTACCAATACCGACGAAGAGCTTTTGCAGAAATATTCAAAGGTATATTTTTTGAACGAGCATTATATTCCCGCGCATCTTTCGCGCATTTTGCCCGCATACGTGTATGATGCGAAAACACCCAAGCGGGAACTGCAAATTCATACCAGCGTGTGGCCGTATCTAAAAAATATGATGGATGCGGCCGACAAAGCCGTAGGAGATGATATTCTTATTGCTTCGGCATATCGGTCATTCGGAACGCAAGAAGTATTGAAAGCGCATTATAAGGTTACCTATGGCACGGGCGCGAATCAGTTTTCGGCAGATCAGGGGTACTCGGAGCATCAGCTGGGCACCACGGTTGATTTTACCACCGGCGCTCTTGGTTTGTATTATGATTCATTTGCGGACACAAAGGTATTTATATGGCTCAATGAACACGCTCATGAATACGGCTTTACGCTTTCTTATTCGAAGAATAATGCCTATTATCAATACGAACCGTGGCACTGGCGGTTTGTCGGCAAGGCTCTCGCAATCAAACTGCACACCGATAAAAAACATTTTTACGATCTTGACCAGCGGGAAATAGATTCGTATCTTGTTTCAATTTTTGATTAGATGAACTTCCAACATCTTTCAATTCGCAGAGCAGCGCTTGTAAGCATTCTTATAATAGCCGTGTTCGCGGTTTTATTATATTTGATGGGCCAGCCGCTTATTTGCGAGTGCGGAAAGATAAAATTTTGGCACGGGCCTACAGTTCTTACGTCCGAAAATTCCCAGCACATTTCCGACTGGTATACGTTTTCGCATATCATTCACGGGTTTGTGTTCTATTGGATTGCGCGGCTTCTTGGCAGAAAACAGGGATGGTCTGTGGGGTTTATGTTAATACTTGCGCTGATTGCGGAGACCTCGTGGGAGCTTTTTGAAAATACGGACTTTATCATCAACCGATACCGCGCGGTAACAATTTCGTATGATTATTTTGGCGACAGCGTGATAAACTCGGTTGGCGATGTGCTGGCGATGGCGGCGGGTTTTATTTTTGCGCGCCGCGCCCCCGTGCGGCTCACTATTTTGTTTTTAGTTGGAATGGAGGCGTTTGTGGGTTACTGGATTCGCGACAATTTATTTTTGAATATAATTATGCTTATTTACCCGTTTGAGTTTATCTTGGAGTGGCAGCGGGGCGGGTAATATAACGAGTGTTTATTGCGTCTGTGGGAGTAATAGTAAAGAGGGAGCGGTTTTGGGTGTTAGGAATAAGAACAAAGATATTGTCTACAAGTTCAAGATGGGAAAAAGAATCTATCCCGCCGGAGTTTTTTTACCATAGGATACTTAATGCCACATTATGTAAAAAATACAAGACTCTCGGGTTATTTTCTTTTTTGTGACGGCAGTATTTTTTCTTTGAAAACGAGCGCGGTTAAAAATGCGCTCCCCAGAAAGAGCGCATACAAAAGCATAATGGTTTTATATGAATAAGGGACGTTTTTCATAACGCCGAGTATCAGGGCTGCTGACCATGATACAACCGATATGGTCCCGCTTGCGAGCAGAGATATTCGTTTTCGAATAAATTCATCCGAAGATGGATAGTGAGTTTCTGCGTGTCGGATGATGCGCGGCATGTGGATTACGCGAAACAGCAAGCCATTTACGACGAGGATGGCGACTATGTTCATTTTTGCCAAAAACTTATTTGAATTGAGATAATTTTCCATGTCAAGCAAAAATAAACCGATGCCGGATACGATAAGCAGAGAAAGACCGATCCATACAACCATGCTTCCTAGCTGCAGGAAGCCAATTTCCTGTTTTGTTAATACTTCATCCCGCGCGGATTTAAAAAATAGGAGATCAGACATATATGCGCTTCCTGCGCCTACCACAGCGCCAAATACATGGAGAATGAGGAAAAATATTTTGAGTTCCATACTGTTTATTATAACACATAATAATATATATGTATTGATGTTTTTATATTACAATGAATTCAGATAGAACATTGAAAGGATATATATGCGATTTTATAGCTCTGTTTTGGCGATTGTTTTGTTTCTATCGGGGTTGTGCAGAGGAGATGAAATAGCAAAACCAGTTATCGTGCTGACGTTTGATGATGGTCCGCGCCGCAGTGTGTTGGCGGGAGATGATGGGCTCCTTGCGTTTCTGAAGAAAGAACAAATCTTTGCAACGTTTTTTGTGCAAGGATGGCAGGCGCAAGAGAATCCTGATCTTATTCGGAACATAATTCAGGAAGGCCATCGTGTTGCAAACCACACCTATAACCATGCGACTCCATACGAATGGGCGCGCATTTTGGCCCGAAAGGATAAGAGAAATTGGCAAAAGCTTCAGAAAGAAGAAAAAGATGCATATATGAAGAAAGGTGAACAAGTATTTCTTCAGGATGCGGAACGCGGGCGCAAGGTTTTAATTTCTTTAACGGGTTCTGTTCCGTTGTTCTTGCGGCCTCCGAAATGGGATATTAGTCAGGATATCTATTGTGATCTTTCTCGCACTTATATAGTTCAAATGATTCCGGGTATGGTGGATGCCGGAAGGTGCCTGTTTCAAAGAGAAACTTCTGCGGGAAGCGGCACATCAAAAATAATTCCACGGGTTGATGTGAATACAACCGATTACGATATTATTTTTGAGTATGTGCGGAAGAGTTCTCGTTTGCCCGGAGAGTCGGGCGCTATACTTCAATCTTCGGTGCGGGCGCTGATGGAACGAGTGCGCATAATTCAGGCGCGGCATAAGAATGAGAACTGTTTTGTTTTGGTGTTTCATGAGCACAAAGTTGTGACGGAAGCATTGCGTATATTGATTCCTGAATGGAAGAAACAGGGGATTCGTTTTATGAATCTCAACGAGGTGTATGGTTTATGAAAATTCAGTTGCTGCCGTTTTTTCTTTCACTTTTTTTTGTGTCATCTGTATGCGCGGAAGAACACATAAAAGGCATTTGGTACGGGTCGCATGTATTTGGAAACAAGCGTATTATTCGGGCGGCACAAGAGCTTCTTCGTACTACCGAAATCAATACGATTGTCATAGACAAAAAAGACGACCACGGCGCTGAAATAATCGGCCAGCGGTTTCAAAAATTGGCGCAGCCGTTTACAAGCCATGGCGCGCGCATTGTTTGCCGGATAGTAACGCTGAAAGACAACGTATGGGCGCGCAAAGAGGGAGTGCGGTTTTCGCTTGTAAGCAAGGCAAATCCTAAAAATCTCTGGCGTGATTACAAAGGCAATACGTATCTGGATCCGTTATATGAAGAAGTCGTGGAATATCATGCGCAGGTGTCTCTTCGCGCCATTGAAGACGGGTGTGAAATGCTCAATTATGATTATATTCGTCTTCCGTCCGCGCGCGATGGAAAAACATCGGATACCAAATATGCGCTCGCGCCGAAGGGAAGTTCAAAGGATGTGGTTGCCGCAAATATGGCTGAAAAACGGCGCGTTATGCAATTTTTCACACGGCGTCTTATTTCAAAAGTGAGGAATGCCTATCCGCATGTTTCACTCGCGGTATCCATATTCGGGTATGCTTGTTATGGGCGCGAGCCGGGAATTGGCCAGTATCTGGAGGATTTCGCGGAGCTTGATATCGTTATTTCCTGCATGGCATATCCAAGCCATTATTCGTGCAATGACGGCGCTCCTGATCCCAATACGATTCCTTATGAGATTTACAAAAAGACTCACGAGAAAGCGCGCGCATATCTTGCGGGTTTTGGGCTTCAGGCAACATTTATTCCGTGGGTGCAGGGCTTTGATTTTCGCAACATCAATGGGTGCGGCGGGAAAAAAACTTTCTATGTTTCCAATCCGCCGCATTTTCGGAAACAAATACAGGCATGCAATGATCTTGGCATTCAGAGCTGGTTTGTCTGGCCCTCTAAAGACGCATTTTTAAGAAAAGATCTCTATCTTTCAAAATAAAACAATCCTGCGGCGCATGGACCGCAGGATTTTTTGTTTTGCAAAAAACATTTGGGTTATGGTACGAATATCGATATGCCCCGCTGGAAAAAATATACGCTTATCTGTTTGGTTATTGCCGCGTCATGCGCGTGGTATGCGGTGTTTGCGGAGTCTCGGAGCGGGCTTATGGTATATTTTTTTGACGTGGGGCAAGGAGACAGTATTTTTATCCAAGCGGAAAACGGAAACCAAATTTTAATAGACGGCGGCCCGGGGGATGCGGTACTTGCGGAGCTGGGCAATGTTCTTCCGTTTTATGATCGCACGATTGATATGCTTGTTCTTACGCATCCGGATGCGGATCACTTGAACGGATTGGTGGAAGCGGTAAAGCGTTATAAACCAAAGGCGGTACTTGAAACGGGAGTGCTTCATGACACGGCGCAGTATGAAGAGTGGAGAACGTTTCTTGCAAAAAACAAAATTCCGATAGCGCATGCAAAAGCAGGCGAAAAATTTCTGGTTGCAGACGGAGTTACGGCAAGCGTGTTGTTCCCATTTCATGATCAGGAAGGAGAGAAGCCAAAAGCGGTAAATGATACGTGTATCGTGCTGCGCATGGACTACGGCGAAACATCTTTTTTATTCACGGGCGATATAGAATCAAAAGCGGAGCGCATGCTTGCCATACTGCGGCACGATGCGGTTGATGTGGATGTGCTTAAAGTTGCTCATCACGGATCAAAAACGTCCAGCGTTGCGGAGTTTTTGGAAGCGGTGTCGCCGGAAACCGCGGTTATTTCCGTGGGGCGGAACAATCGCTACGGCCACCCGCATCCGGAGGTGATAGATCGTTTGAGCGGGCTTGAGATTCCCGTATACCGAACAGATTTGCGGGGTACGGTCGTAATGCGGGTGTTTCCCGATGGGACGTATGTGGTGGAGTAAGTATTACCAATACTGCGCTCGGCCAGACTTTTCCTGCGAGAGTTTTAGTTTTACAGATATAGGATGTTGTATTCATATGCAAAATACGCTATCATCTTGATAAGGAGATTTTATATGCCAAAGAAAAAACAAAAAAAAGCGCGTTCACCGCGTCCGGAAACAATTGAACAGACCCTTGTTGTTATTAAACCCGATGGCGTGCAGCGGGGGCTTGTGGGCGAGATACTTCAGCGTTTTGAAAAAGCGGGCTTGAAAGTTATTGGCATGCGGATGCGCTGGGTAGATGAGACACACGCAAAAAAACATTACACGGAAGATTTGGCAAAGCGGAGAGGCCGGCATGTGCGCGATTTGATGGTGGATTTTTTGCGGAGCGGGCCGGTGGTGGCGTTTGTGGTAGAAGGAGTTAATGCTATTGAGAACGTGCGGAAAATGATCGGTTCAACCGAACCCAAAGCGGCGCAACCGGGAACCATTCGCGGGGATTATGCGCATATGGCGTTTCGGCACGCGGATGCGGCTCGCAAGGCGGTGGGAAATTTGATTCACGCGTCCAGCGGCGCAGAAGACGCGCAAAACGAAATTCTCGTGTGGTTTAACGAAGACGAGTTGTTTGATTACAAAACGGTTCATGAACAATTCACGTTTTGAAATGTCCGTTGCTCCTTCCGCGCGGCTGGCGCTTGCGGTGTTGTTTGCCATTTTAAGCATTCATATACTTTCAATTTTTCAAAGGTGGTATATTACATGGGAATGGATAGATATTCCGTTACATGTTGCGGGCGGCGCATGGGTTGCGCTTGCCTTTTTTTATTTTCAACGGCGGTACGCGCTTCTTTTTTCGGCATTGCCGTTCTTGTTTGCTCTCATTGCGGTTACCGGAGTTGTAATGCTGGTTGGTGTTATGTGGGAGTGGCTTGAGTTTGGATTTGATTATATATTTGTTCCGATACACGCCGAATGGAGAGCGCAGTCGGGCCTTACCGATACTATGGGGGATTTGCTCGCAGATTTGGTGGGCGGTGTTTTGGTGGGAGTGTATTTTCTTTTGAGGAAAGGAGGTTTGGTTGATTCAGCAAAGCGGGATCAGCTCTGATACTTTCCGGTAAGCGGTGTGCTATACTGCTATCTATGCTAAAACTTACATTTTACGGCGGGGCGCAGGAGGTAACCGGCGCTTGCTATTTGCTAGAAACACAAAAAACCCGCGTGCTTGTTGATTGCGGGTTGTTTCAATGTCCGCGTATCTGTGAAAAGAAAAACAGGGAGGATTTTCCGTTTGACCCCGCATCTATAGACGCGCTTGTTGTGAGCCACGGGCATATTGATCATGTGGGACGCATACCCAAACTGGTGCGCCAAGGGTTTCGGGGGCGCATATACTCCACGCATCCCACCAAAGCATTTGCGGATTTAATGCTGAGGGATAGTCTTGGCATTTTCAAGAAGGAAGCTCATGAGGAAGGAGAAGATGCGCTGTATGAACAAAAGGATATAGATGCGGCAGTTATCCAGTGGGAAGGCAAAGAATACGGAGAAGAATTTCAAGTCGGGGATATAAAAATTCATCTGAAAAACGCAGGACATATTTTAGGTTCGGCTGTTGCGATTCTTGAACTCGCCGGTGGCGAACGCATTGCGTTTACCGGGGATTTGGGCAACTCGCCGGCGCCTCTATTGGGAGCGTTTGATTATGCGGAAGGCGTGACGTATATGATCATTGAGTCTGCATACGGCAATCGGGTGCACGAAGACGTGGAAAGGCGGAAAGAAAAACTTGAACGTGTAGTGGAAGATGTATGTGTGGCGGGCGGAACACTTATGATTCCTGCTTTCAGTTTGGAACGAACGCAAGAACTATTGTATGAATTTAACGAATTGGCCGAGCATGGGCGCATTCCGCGCGTTCCGATTTTTCTTGATTCCCCGCTCGCTATCAAAGCCACCAAGATATACCGCGAATACAGCGCGTATTTCAGCAAGGAAGCCCAAGCGCTTATCAAAGAAGGAGATGATTTGTTTCGTTTTCCCGGTTTACAGCTTACGGAACGCACAGAAGAATCAAAAGGCATTAATGAAGTTCCCGGGCCCAAAATTATCATCGCGGGAGCCGGCATGATGCAAGGCGGGCGCATTTTGCATCATGCCAAACGTTATCTCTCTGATTCTAAAAGCGCGCTTCTTTTTATTGGATATCAGGCGGCAGGTTCTTTGGGGCGCCGCATTTTAAACGGCGCTCCGGATGTGCAAATTCATGGAGAAATAATTCAAGTGCGCGCAACCATAAAAGCAATTGGGGGATATTCGGCTCATGCGGACTCGGATATGCTGTATGATTATGTAGCGCATACGGTTGAAAGTGTGCAAAAAGTGTTTGCGGTGCAGGGCGAACCGGAAGCGTCGCTCTATTTGGCGCAGCGCATACGCGATAATTTAGGCGTGCAGGCGGCAGCGCCGAAGTATGGAGAGAGCTTTACGCTCGGTTTATAGTATGAGTATAATAAAATTGTGTTGCAGTACTGATGTCTTATGAAACCTTCCCCACACTATCATCTTAAATATAAAATTTGCGTTTCAGGCGCTGCTGAAACCGGGCATTGTTCTCACGATGCTTTGGACAAGGCGAAAGAACTCGGGCGCGAGATAGCGGCGCACGAAGCAATTCTTATCACGGGCGCCACCACAGGGTTTCCTTATTGGGCGGCTCGCGGCGCAAAGGAGGCGAATGGCATTTCAATCGGAATCTCGCCGGCGACTTCGGAGAAAGAACATGTGGAGAAGTTTGAACTGCCGTTGGATTATATGGATATGATTGTCTATACCGGTTTTGGATATCCGGGGCGAAACCTTATGCTTACGCGCGCTTCGGATGCTGTTATCATCGGGTGCGGGCGCATGGGCACATTGAATGAATTTACCATCGCTTTTGAAGATCGCAAACCCATTGGCATACTTCTTGGTGTGGGGGGAACAACCGATTGGATAGAAGAGATCATCCGTGATTCTCATCGGGGCGCAGACACGTCTGTGGTGTATGACGCGGATCCAAAAATACTTGTGGAAAAAGTAATTGAGCTTATTAAAGAAGAAAAAATGGTGAATGTATGATCGGGGATGATATTTTTATCCGCATGGCGACGCAGCTTGCGATTGCGTCTGTGCTCGGTTTTGCCATCGGCCTTGAGCGGGAGCACCGCCGGAAAGCCGCCGGCATGCGCACGTTTGCGCTGGTGTGTTTGGGCGCCGCTCTTTTTACGATTATCTCGGTGGACGGTTTCCGTTCGCTTGCGCCGGAAATCGGGTATGATCCGTCTCGCATCGCCGCAAACATTGTAGTCGGCATAGGGTTTCTTGGCGCGGGCCTTATTTTTTTGCAAGGAAACAAAGTGCAAGGCCTTACCACGGCCGCCGCGTTATGGGTTACGGCCGCGATCGGCATGGCGGTGGGCATAGGCATGTATTCTGTTGCGGTTGTGGTTGCATTGCTGACAGTTTGCATCACATGGCTTTTTCGTTTTATTGAAGCATACGTTCCGCGAGTTGATGACTGAGAAAGGAAGAACATTTTCCAGCATAGGACTTATGATAGGGACTATCATAGGCGCGGGGATGTTTGCATTGCCGTATGTGATAGCGCGCGCGGGAATTTTTTGGGGATTGGTTCATCTTATCGTTGCGTTTTGTATCGTTACGCTCATTCATATTTTTTACAGCGTGGTTGTCGTTTCAACTCCCGGAAAACATCGCTTGCCGGGGTATGCGCGGATTCATTTGGGGGCAGGAGCGGGGCGTTTTGCTTTTTTTTCGGCATTCGGCGGTTTTTATGGCGCGTTGCTTGCTTACGGGATTCTCGGAGGCATTTTTTTATCTCGCCTATTTCCATTTTTTGAGATAGGAACGGATATGTTTACATTTTTATTTTTTGCGGTCGGCGCTATCGTGTTGTTGGTAAATCTGCGCTTGGTGGGAGAAATAAATTTCTTTTTAACCCTTATTCTTATTGCGGCGGTGGGCGCTCTCGCCGTTCTTCTCTTGCCTTATATGGAATTTTCTAACTTCAAACTTGCAGCGGACAAAGCGGCATGGTTTTTGCCATACGGCATTTTTTTATTTGCATTTGCCGGAGCATCTGCGGTTCCGGACGCGGCCGATGCGTTTTATCGCGGGCATCGGGCTCCGAACGGCCGTTTTAGGCGCATGTTGGTGCTTTCTACCGGTATCCCGCTTCTTGTGTATCTTGTATTTATAATAAGCGTTGTTGGCGCTTCCGGTCAGGCAACATCACCTGACGCTATTTTAGGCTTAGAAGGATTTTTGGGGGAACGCGCGATTGTAATGGGGTCTTTTGCGGGACTTCTTGCGGTGTTTACATCATTTCTTTCATTGGGGCTTGATCTTAAAAGCATGATTCGTTATGACATAGGAACTTCTTCTTTCATTGCTTGGATGGGGGCCATGGCAGTTCCCCCACTGTTATTCGCAGCGGGTATAGACGATTTTGTAAGCATCATTAGTTTGGTGGGGGCGGTTGCTATTGGAATAGATGGCATACTTATTCTTCTTTCCGCGCTTCGCGTATGCCGTACGGGTTCACGTTGCGTGATAGGAAATGCAGCCTTTCATCCGATATTTCCTCTGCTGCTTATCGGAGCGCTTTCTGTGGGAGTGATATATGAAGTGATTATTTTGCAAGTTCCGTGAGCTGTTTGAAAGTTGCGGGGTGGCGCTCCGCGAGAGTCGCGAGAATTTTGCGGTCAAGTTCAATGTTTTTGGTTTTTAACGCGTGTATGAGTTTGCTATAGGTAACGCCATTTGCGCGCGACCCCGCGTTTATTTTTATGCTCCATAAGGTGCGCCGCACGCGCTTTTTCTTGCGGTTGTCGTTAAAACGGTGCACTCCCGCGTGCAACAAAGCCTCCCGGGCCAGCCGCTCTTTTGATTTTCTTCCCCAACGGAATCCTTTTGTTTGTTTTAAGACGTTCCGGCGGCGTTTTACTGAAATGGTGCCTCGTTTAACTCGCGTCATATATGAGGCGCGTAGCGGCTGGTAAATTCTTTTCCTGCGTTTACAAACGCAGTTACACCTTTTTTATTTAGCTGCGCGCTGCGGGATTTTTTTGCCTGGAAGTGGTTTTTGCCTCCCTTCCGCCGCAAAATTTTCCCGGTGCGTGTAATCGTTAAACGTTTTGTTACTGATTTATTTGTTTTTGCCATAAAAATAAGGAACGTAGTGACTATATTTTTTGAGCACCCCGTCGAATGACGGGGTTGCCATATTATTTCTCTTTTTCTATTATTAACGTTAGACCGCGCGGCCCTTTTTTTGGTTCGCTTGTTTTTCGGAATGGAACCGTAATCAGCGCGAGAAACACTTGTAGGCGGCTTTGAATAAAATTCCGGTCAAGATATTTTGCGCGCCCTTTCAGAATAAAATCTATTTGCACGCGGTTCGCTGACATAAGCAGCTCATTTGCTTTTTTTGCCCGCAATTCCATATCGTGAGGCGAAGCGTTAAATCCTACGCGTACCGCTTTTAAATCAACAATTTTTTGTTTCTTTCCCGACTCTCGCGCTTCTTTTTCTTTTTGATATTGGTACTTGCCGTAATCGGCAATCCGCACCACCGGGGGTTGAGCTTTCGGCGAAATTTCAATGAGATCAAGTTCCGCCTCAGCCGCTTTTTTGCGGGCTTCCTCAATGCTCACTACCCCGAGGTTTTCGCCGTCTTTGCCGATTAAACGGACTTCGGAAACGCGTATTTGGTTATTAATGCGAATGTTTTGGATGAAAGTAAAAATAAAACCAATAAACAAGAAGCAATGAGGGTGAAATGGGGAAATTTTATGTGGAGATGAGGAGAATCGAACTCCTGTCCAAATGTATCCAATTATGGGTTGACAAGTTTAGATGCGTTCCTTTTTTAACAAAGAAGTCGGAACATGCTTTCTTTGCGATCCTGACGATATATCACCGGCGAAGCGCCGCACAGGCATGAGCGCAGCCGATGCCCCGGCGCATCCGCTAAAGAGCAGAAAACGCTGATCGGGGAAGCATTCTTACGCTAATGCCATTGCTGGCTGCGGCGAGAATGCTTTCTTGAATAAGTTTGCACTTATCCGGTTGGGCGTTTAAGGAGTATGCCCGTCTCCACCTGAACCATAATTTTCAATCGTTTGTCAATGCCTTATGCATCCCCTTTCAAGGTGCGGCCTATGTGCCGTTTGCTTTCACGGGTTTTGATGGTTTCGCGTTTATCTGTCTTCTTTTTACCTTTCCCCAAACCCAGTAAAAGCTTGCAAAGACCATGTTCAGTATACATCTTGAGTGGAATCAAAGTCAAGCCCTTTTCGGCTGTTTTGCCGGTAAGATACGCGATCTCTTTTCGGGTAAGAAGGAGTTTTCGGGTGCGGTCGGGATCATAGTCGGTGGGCGTGTTTGCTTCCTGGTAGGGCGGCACATGCATGCCCAGGATATATGCTTCGTTGGCGCGGATGATGGCATATGCTCCTTGTATACTGCTTCTGCCTGATTTTATGGATTTTACTTCATGGCCCTCCAGCACCAAACCCGCCTCAAAGGTTTCCATGATATTATAGTCAAAGTAGGCCTTTTTATTTTCGGCAAGGTTTGTCATACGGGCATTGTAGCATACAACATTTCATGCTGACATTAGACCTGTCCCTTAATAAATTTTAGAGTGAAATTTCAGAAATATGAGATGGGGCGCCGGTGAAAATTTTGAAGCGCCAGCAGGGCTAAC
>SBBS01000077.1 GCA_005239605.1 bacterium
CACAACATTTTAAGTGTTGCGCGTATACCATTCCGCCACCCGAGCAAAAAATAGACCTGTCCCTTAATAAATTTTAGAGTGAAATTTCAGAAATATGAGATGGGGCGCCGGTGAAAATTTTGAAGCGCTAGCGGGGCTCACGCAAGAAATTTTCACCAAGCCCCGGCCGGATTTCGGGAATTTTTAGCCGAAAATTTATTAAGGGACAGGTCTAGTGAAAGTCCCCATAAATGAAGGAGCTTTCCCAATGTGTCTCTGCCTGCAATAACGCCGATGTCTGCGAGAGCTTTTTTGAGTCTCCGGATGCCGTAGCTTTTGTTCTTTCGGATGACACGCTCTACCTGTTTCTTGAGGGAGTCGTATTTCTGAAGGAAGGTATCGGTGGGATTCTTTGCGGCATAATACGTCGCTTTACTGATACCGAAGAGCCGGCATATTCTCGTGATACTGATAGTTCTGGCAGATACTTGCTCTTTTGCAAAGGTGACGGTTACGTGTTTCGGGACCCGTAGAAATCGGCAAAGTTTTTTAAAAGGTTCAGCTCCACTTCTTTTCGTCCTACCATCTGCTCAAGTTTCTCGATTTTCTTTTCGTAGGATACTTTATCTTTATCGGAGGAAGATTCGAAGACGGCAGGACCTCGTTCGAGGAACAGGCGCTTCCACTTGTTTACCAGTCCCCAATCAATGTTGTGCTGACGGGCGACTTCGGCGGCGTTTTCTTTTTTGATTGCTTCTAATGCGACCTTGAACTTGAATTGAGCGGTGTGATACCTGCGTGTTTTTACTGACATATGCAGGAGGGTATGTTAACGCTGGTAATGACCCGCATCATACCAGACGATCGACCGATTGTCCCGCGCGCAATCTGGCTATGCTGCCAGTTCAGTATAGTCAGGATGCTTTAACCTTTAATCCTCAACGGATTTTAAGAGCGTTTTTTGCACTCCGACCTGCCAATTATTTTCGTTCAAATCATTAGCGGATCGTAAAGCAAAAACCGGCCATTTCTGGTCGGTTCTTGGATTGGGCATCCCTCGGTAATTTCGAGAACGCCTTGCATTTATTCGCTTTTTGGGACTATTTGTTGGTTACCTCTATTCCCATGCTTCGCGCAGTTCCTTCAATAATCTTAGATGCCGCATCCACGTCATACGCATTCAAATCTTCCATTTTTATCTCGGCAATTTCACGCACTTTCTGTTGTGAGACTTTGCCAATCTTATTACGAAGCGGGCTTCCGGAACCTTTTTCCACCCCTGCGGCTTTCCGAAGCAAATCAGACGCCGGCGGCGTTTTCAGCTTAAAATCAAACGTGCGATCTTGATAGATCGTAATTTCTGCCGGAATAATACTGTCACCCTTATCTGCAGTCTGCTGATTAAACTTGTTCACAAAATCCCCGATGTTTATGCCGTGGGGCCCCAAAGCCGTGCCAACAGGCGGAGCAGGCGTTGCTTTTCCGGCCGGCAATTGAAGCTTTAATATAATTTTTACAGGTTTTTCGTTTGCCATATTCGCTGCATTAAATGCAAAATTATGGTATCTCGGTTCCGCTGGATTTATAAATCCGTGAGCAAAGCGAACACTAAAATTTTTAATTTTGCACTTTTAATTTTTAATTCTAGATTTTCTGTACTTGCAGAAAATCTAGCTCTACCGGCGTCTCCCGTCCAAACAGCGAAACAAGCACCTTTGCTTTGCCGCGTTCCTCATCCACTTCCGACACCCGGCCCTCATAATCCTTAAAGGGTCCGTCAGTGATTTTTACCGCATCCCCCGCCGCTAAGTCAATCTTGTGCCGCGGCTCGTCTTGATCCATGCGTTTCAACAGCACATCCATCTCTTCCTGGGAAAGAGGCGTGGGGGTGGTGCCAGACCCTACAAACCCCGTTACCCGAGGCGTGTTGCGTATCACATACCATGAGTCGTCAGTTACCACCATCTCCACCAGCACATAGCCCGGATAAATTTTTTCTTCCACCACGCGGCGTTTTCCTCCTTTTATTTTTATTTTTTTCTCCACCGGCACCAGCACATTAAAAATCTTGTCCTCCATACCCATGGATTCAATGCGCTGGCGCAAATTGCGCGCTACCGCGTCTTCGTAGCCCGAATAGGTATGCACCGCATACCAATTTTTTCCAAATTCTGATGTTTGTTTCGCCATTTACCCGCCTGAATTTTTTATATAATCATGAAGAATCTTCTTAATATGGGTTCGACCCACCCTGTCTTTAGCCACTGCTCTCGAGCAAAAGCATCAGATTTATTAAGAAATGCTTCATAGTAAATCAATTTGAATGATCTCCGATTTCTTGTTGATTCAACGTCGCCATTGTTATGTAATAATAATATGGACTTTAAATTATGTGCGCGCCCCGTGTAAAAATTAGTATCTTTTCACTTTTAAGTATATATAGGACTTACGTATTTGATTGATGCAATATAGTGACTTACGATGTCCCTAAATTAATTTTATTATACATTCTCAATATTTGGACATCGTAAGTCACTATATTGCATGCGTATTCATGAAACGCGTAAGTCCTAATATATACGTAATACACGATACATGAAAATTTTGGCAGGTGAATTTATAATATAAACGTCTCCAACAAATATTGAAACAAAATATCCAAAGCGCCCAAAAATACGGCTACAGCGGCTGAAATGCCGATAACCGCAAGTGTGTGTTTTGTGGTATCTTGGCGCGAAGGCCAAACAACCCGTCTAAGTTCGGTTCTTGTTTCAGAAAGATAGGTTGTGAGTTTTGAGAACATGTCAAAAATTACGTCGAATGATGTGGTTACTCTATTCAAAAACCCCTTGCGGGGCATTATTTTCCATCATACTCTATTCAAAAAAAAAGTCAATCCCGCTACTTGTCCACAGCTTTATATATGTTCGCTGGCACATATCGAAAAGCGAACATATTATGAAAGTATACTCCCATATGAAATCTTCTCGCGCTCTGAATAGGATTGTTATCAAAAGTGAAACCCACTCGGTGCTTTTTTTGTTGATTTTGGGAATTATATCCGTAACCTTTATCAACTCTTACGCAGAGGAAATCCGGGAAGTTGCGGAAGAAACAGGTGGTGATGCTGATATAGCAGGTCCAGTCGCTGTGGTCACATATCAAGGTTTCGGCGCTGCTACGCCGGGCGGCGCAGGTAAGCCGCTCTATCATGTAACATCGCTCGCCAACTCCGGACCTGGCACGCTAAGGAATGCGGTCTCTCAAGGAAACCGCATTGTTGTGTTTGATAAGGCCGGTATTATCACACTCACAAGCGACATTGATGTAAAAGGGGCATATATAACCATCGCCGGTGAAACAGCTCCAGCGGGCGGTATTACACTCAAAAATTACGGGTTGAGAATTCACGGCAGTAATGGCGCCCACGATATAATTGTACGCCATATTCGCGTTCGCAATGCGGCAATAGACGGCATACAAATAGCAGGCGGCGCATACCGGATCGTAGTAGATCACACATCCATTTATAACTCAGGCGACGGTAATTTAGATGTAACCCAGAACAACACGCGCCATGTAACATTATCATGGAATATAGTTGCCGATCCGGCTGGTGAAGAAAAAAATACCCTTATTGCAAACCGCGCGCGGTACATTTCCATGCATCACAACTTATATGTAAAGTCCGCCCAGCGAAATCCTCAAGTAACATACGATGATTCTGCCGCAAAAACGCAGGATGCGGGCACGACGCTGGATATGCGCAACAATATTATATGGGACTGGAGAGGCGGCTACGGCACGAGAATCCGCTACGGCGCCGCCGTGAATATCGTGAATAACTTTTATTCGTCAAACAACGGAGACGAAGACGACAGTATCATAATCTGCAAAGGTGCGGCAACCGCTGCCCTTGCGCACTGTGATAAAAATGCGGAAAACAGAGCCCGCGCATATACCGCCGGTAATTTTAGCGCGGATGAGCTTAACCTCAACAAGCTTGGAAATTCTACAAATGCGTTCCCGGCTCCTGTTGTAACAACACAAACCGCATGTGCGGCGGCAAAGCTCGTATATTCCAAGGCCGGCGTCCGCCCCCTTGATACTACAGACAAAGCAAATCTCACCGGCATCACTATTAATTGCACATAATGAAATATTGATACGCGGCGCGAGATATGGTATATATTAAAAGGACTCTGAGAATTATTTCACAATCAAATAAGGAAAGGAGACACATGTGGCAAGAAAGACGCAGATACTGATACTACTAATAACATTCCTCACATTCCTAGACGCGGCCTACGCGCAAACGATCAGTTCCCCGCTTAAGCAAGGAAGCGAAAGCAATGCGGCAATCGCATTTTTTTCACAAACATGCCCATATGTAACAATTTGGGTTGAGAGCAAAGAGGAGTTTAATATCCTTGAAGAACCGCCCGTAACATACTCGTTGAACATGTCCCTCCATATCGCCACGTGCGACGGGACGATTCTCTCTTTCTTTCAGGATATTTCCGACCAACTGAGCCATGGCGAAGGATATATAGTAATCCCTTTCGCACAGGGGTCGGAGTTAAACGTATATTTTTTTATGGCACGCGCTTTTTTAACGGGTCAAATATCCAAATTCTTGACTGCCTTGGCATGCGTCTGGATAAACGATTTGCGGGGGGCTACTTCATCGCCCATCAAAATATCAAAAATGTGGTCGGCTTCGGCCGCGTCCCGAATGCTCACGCGCAACAACAGCCGTTGTGCCGGATCCATGGTTGTTTCCCAAAGCTGATCCGGATTCATTTCTCCCAACCCTTTATAGCGCTGAATGTTAAATCCTTTAAACTGTTCTCCTATTCCGCTCTCCACTTCAGACAACTGTTCTTCATCAATAAGAGGATTTTCGTCTTCTTCCTTCACTTTGAATTTTGAACTTTGAACTTTGAACTTGCTTTGCATTTCTTTCAACACGAGTTCTTTTTGAGCATCCGAATACGCATAGCGAAATTCCCGCCCGCGGCTTATTTTATAAAGCGGCGGCTGGGCTATGTATAAAAACCCCGCTTCCACCACCGGTCGATAATAGCGGTAAAACAGCGTCAAAAGAAGCGTGCGAATATGAGCGCCGTCCACGTCCGCATCGGTCATGATAATGATTTTATGATAGCGGATTTTTTCTATGTTAAACTCCTCCGCGATGGCCGCCCCCAACGCGATGACCAGTGATTTTATTTCTTTTGAGGTAAGCATCTTATCAAGCCGCGCGCGCTCTACATTCAAGATTTTTCCGCGAAGAGGCAAAATCGCCTGTGTTCTGCGATCTCGCGCGCCCTTGGCGCTGCCTCCGGCGCTATCGCCCTCCACAATGAATATCTCCGATTCTTCCGCGCTTTTTGATTGGCAATCCGCGAGCTTGCCGGGCAACGTCATGCCATCTAATGCCCCCTTGCGCAAAATTGTCTCTTTTGCGGCTTTGGCGGCTTTGCGCGCCTTTGAGGCGAGAATTACTTTGCCGGCAATAGCGCGGGCATCCGCGGGGTTTTCTTCCAAATACATCGCAAACGCATCCGCAAAAAAAGATTCCACCGCGGTGCGCGCTTCGGGGTTTCCCAATTTTGACTTTGTTTGCCCTTCAAACTGCGTTTCTTTGAGTTTTACTGAAACAATAGCGGTAAGCCCTTCACGCGCATCTTCCCCGATTAAGTTTTCTTCGTCTTGCTTCAAATAACTATTTTTTCGCGCATAGTCGTTCAATACGCGCGTAAGGGCGGTGCGAAACCCGGTGATATGCATGCCGCCTTCGGGCGTGTGAATATTGTTGGCAAACCCCAGCTCGCGCGCTTGCAAGTCATCGGCATACTGCAGGGCGATCTCAATCTGAACTTCGTTTACCATGCGTTCCGCGTAAAAAACAGTATCGTGAATGGTTGTGATGTCACGATTCAAATGCTTTACATACGATTTGATGCCGCCTTCAAAATAAAATGCATAGCGTTCGCCCGCCATCGACGCGTCTTTGGCGGCTCGCTGATCCGCAAATAAAATACGCACGCCTCGCGTAAGATACGCCTGCTGGCGCAACCTGCCAAGTACACGCTCTCCATTAAACTCAATCTCGCTGAATATCTGCGCATCCGGCTCAAATGTAACAACGGTGCCGTTTGCTCCGCATTTGCCGATTTTTTTAACATTCGCCTTTGGCTTGCCGCGCTCGTATTCCTGTGCATACAAGCTCCCGTCTTTGCAAACCTCCACCCGCATGTAACTGGAAAGCGCATTCACCACCGAAGCTCCCACGCCGTGTAACCCCCCGGAAACTTTATACGCGCCGCCGCCGAATTTCCCGCCCGCGTGAAGCGTGGTCATAATGGTTTCCAACGCGGATTTTCTTGTCTGCTTGTGGATATCCACCGGAATACCGCGGCCATCGTCCGATACCCGCACGCGATTTTTTGGTAAGAGCGTAACCTCAATATTCTTTGCGTACCCCGCCATCGCTTCATCAATGGCGTTATCCACAATTTCGGCCACCAAATGATGCAGACCATCCGGCCCCGTAGATCCGATATACATGCCTGGGCGTTTCCGCACCGGCTCTAGTCCTTCCAAAACAAAAATATCCTTCGCGCCGTAGTCGGATTTTTGCTCTTTTTCTTTGTCGTTTTTTGCCATAGCGCTCTTATTTTACCAAAAACAAACTCGCATAGGGAGCTTGACAAACTGGAAACTTATAGCTGTAAACTTGCGGCTATTTCAGATCCCATCATTCGACGGGATGCGACAAGCCGGCACGACTTATCGCACTTCCCACTCGAGATTCGTCTCGAGTGTTTTTGTTATCTTCTCCACAATCACGTTCACTTCTTTATCTTTCAGAGTTCTGTCGGGCGCCTGAAACACCAACCGGAACGCGAAATTCTTTTTGCCATCCGGCAATTCAGCTCCTTCATATAAATCAATCAAATCTGTATCCGCCAAAAGCGGGCCTCCGGTATTTTCAATAATATCTTCCACTTCCGCCACGCGCGTATCAAGCGGCACCAACAGCGCGATATCGCGCATAACACTCGGGTATTTTGATACTTCTTTATAGCGAATTTCAGCGGAAGCCGCCTCAAACAGTTTTGTAAATGAAAGCTCAACTACCCCGCCGGCGCCGCGTATTCCAAATGTATCTCTCACCCGCGGATGAAGTTCTCCTAGTATGCCGATGGTCTTGCCATCGGTTTTTATGTGCGCATATCGAAACGGATGAAAAAGGCGAGATAAACCCGCATCAGCGACATCAAAGTACATGTCATCAATGCCAAACGATTCAAAAAGCGCAGAAACTATTCCTTTTAATTCAAAGAAAGGGCTTATTCGCAAATCTTTTGTTAAAAACCCCAAAGCAATATGTTCCTCTTCAAGTTCCGCGGTGTCGCGGATACTGTTTGCAGAACGCAAAAAAATATTCCCCATCTCAAATACGCGCATCCCGTCTTGCTGTCGGTTTTTTTCAAACGCCGAAAGCAAGGAACCGGTAAGATGAGGACGAAGATATTTCATATCGGGGCGGAGCGGATTTAAAAGCGCAAGAACCTCACCCTGCCCCTTCGCAAGCTCTTTCTCGCGTTCTCCCGCAAACGCGTAGCTATATATCTCGCTGTATCCGAGCGCCGCAATCCGGTCGCGCGCACGCTCGCGGAATTTCTCACGCAAAGTATCCCCCGCCTCCCCAAACGTAATATGCGGAGAGATCGGTTTTATGTTGGCAAGTCCGTACATGCGCGCAAGCTCTTCTATAAGATCTTCTTCCACTCGCAAATCCACCCGAACCGATGGAACGCGCACCTTCATGTATTTTTTCTGTTTTGTTACGCCAAATCCAAGCCGCTTAAAAATGGAGATCATTTCTTTTTCGGTAAGAATAATTCCGAGCACGCTGTTTGCCTTTTGCGCGCGAACGCCAATTATACGCTCGGGTATATTTTTTCCGGTATCTACCGCACCCCGAAGAATCTTTCCTCCCGCGATCTCCTGAATAAGCGAAACTGCCTCATTGCCGGCACGCACAGTGAGATTCGGATCAATTCCAACCCGAAAACGCACCGCCGCGTCGGTAAGTAAATTCACGCGCTTTGCGGTCAGCTCAATGGATTCCGGATCAAAGTTCGCGGATTCTATAATAATATTTTTAGTATTCTCGTCTATCTCGGCCCGCTTTCCACCCTTGATGCCCGCAAGCGCAAGAATACCTTCATTATCGGCTATCACTAGATCATGCGCATCTAATGTATACGTTTCTCCATCAAGTGTAATAAATTGCTCGCTCTCTTTGGCGCGCCGCACGATGATGCTCCCCGCAATTTTATCGGCGTCAAACACATGCAGCGGCTGAACCATATCCAGCATGACGTAATTTGCAATATCCACCACGCTGTTTATGGAATTGATGCCGCACGCCAAAAGGCGTTCCTTCAGCCACGCGGGCGCGGGACCAACATGTATATCTCTCATCATGCGCGCCGCATACCGCGGGCATCCTTGTTTGTCTTTTACATCTACCCGTATCAATCCTGCAACCGGTTCGCTAATTTCCTTGAAAGAGCGTTTTGGAATTTTACAAGGTTTTTGCAAAATAGCGGAAAGCTCCCCTGCCACCCCGCGGTGTCCGGAAGCATCGGCAATGCGATTCGGAAGAATGTCAATGGAAAAAACAGTGTCGCGCCCCTTCTTCTCCACGCCTTCCACTTCAAAAGAATGCATAAGCAAAAGTTCTGCCACTTTTTGAGGCGGAGGCAATGAAGAAAAATAATCTTTGAGCCAGTTGTAGGAAAATTTCATACCTTTCTATAAATTACATAGTAAAAGCCGTAAAAAATTAGCAGAAATGAAAACGCATTGGCAACATACGCCCACAAATCAACGGTGGGAAAACAATCTCCTATTATTCCATTTATCTGAAAAGATTCTCCTGCTCCATGACTAATAAAGGGAAACCCTGATGTATCTCCACAATGATCAAAACTAAATAATTCAAAACCTTGAACGTTTTTGCCAGCAAAATAACCGGGCAACACAAATGCAGTATACCCCAAAATGACTATGATCAATGCATTAAAAAAATATTTCATACTCTAAAACTGTTCCAAAAACCGCAAATCCTGCGAACGAAACAGCCGAATATCGGGAATGCCGTATTTCATCATGGCTATGCGGTCAACGCCGATATCAAAAGCATATCCCTGGCTTTGCAACGGATCGTACCCTGCCGCTTCAAAAACCTTCGGATTTACCATGCCCCCGGGCAGCACTTCAATCCACCCGGTTTGCTTGCACACCGAACACCCGCGGCCGCCGCACATCAAACACGCCATATCCAACTCAACCGACGGTTCGGTAAACGGAAAGTAGCTCGGACGCAAACGTGTTTTAACACCGGAGCCGAACAATTTTTTCATCACCGTTTCCATCACCCATTTTAAGTTTGCAAGTGATGCATCCGGTCCCACCGCAAATCCGTCCATTTGGCAAAATTCAAATTCATGCGAAGCATCGGATGCTTCGCGGCGAAACACGTTGCCCGGCATAATAATCTGAAACGGCGGATTATGGGTTTCCATAAACCGAACCTGAATAGAAGTTACCTGGGTGCGCATAAGCAGGCGCGATGAAATATTTTTGCCTCTTTTTTTAATCGGCAAAGGTTCTTCCGCGAGCCACAGCGTATCTTGCATATCGCGCGCGGGATGATGAGTCGGAAGGTTCAATGAATCAAAGTTATACCATTCAAGCTCCACCTCGGGGCCGCGCACCACGGAAAAACCCATCTTTCCGAAAATATCCTGAATCTCGCGCATCACAAGAGTGAGCGGATGAAGACTGCCCGTGTGATACTTCCGCCCCGGCTGGGTAACATCAATTTTTTCGGCAGCAAATTTATGCTGGTGTTCCGCATCCTGCAGTTGCGACTTGCGATTTGCGATTTCAAGCTCCAACGTTTGGCGAAGCGCATTTGCTTCTTTTCCTTTTTCTTTCCGCTCGTCCGCGGACATATCCTTTAATCCGCGCAAAACCTCCGTAAGTTTCCCCGATCGGCCAATGTATTTTATTTCGGCATCCCGCAGCTGCGCAACGCTCTTTGCGCCCCGTATGGCAATAAAAGCTTCTTGTTTTAATTCTTCCAAATTCCGCATACATCCATAATAATAGAATTGGATGCAAACGCACAACCGCTTGACAAATGGCGCCAAAAAGAGAGATTGCTATGAGACCTGTCCCTTAATAAATTTTCGGCTAAAAATTCCCGAAATCTGGCCGGGGCTTGGTGAAAATTTCTTGCGTGAGCCCTGCTGGCGCTTCAAAA
>SBBS01000024.1 GCA_005239605.1 bacterium
CGTGAGCCCTGCTAGCGCTTCAAAATTTTCACCGGCGCCCCATCTCATATTTCTGAAATTTCACTCTAAAATTTATTAAGGGACAGGTCTATTTCCACATTAACTCGCCGTGTATCCCAATTCCGCAATGGCTTTTATGAGATCTTCTTTTTTTACTTTGGCAGAGTCAATTTCAAACATGCCCGTTTTGCCTTCGTAGCTTACCTCTGCTTTTGAGACCCCGTCCATTTGGCTTGTAAGCATTTGAATTCCCACCGCGCACGATCCGCAGTGCATACCCTCAATATGAAGTTCTAGTTTTTGCATAGCAGCATGTGTCAGTTAATAGTAGTTACAGTATACACTATACTATGACTACAACAAGAATGCCGAGAAAGCCGAAGCCTGTTTTGTTTTTCATAATGTAAAAGTTATAACTTGTAACTTTTTTTACTTCCTCTTCCCCGCTCCATCGGCGGCACATAGTGTTTTAACAGCAATGAGTTTGCCACTACTGACACGGAACTGAACGCCATGGCAAAGCCGGCTATCTCCGGACTTAATGTTCTCTGTGATAAACTAAAAAAGAATTTTCCGGCAAATCTCATGCCTTCGGTGGCAGTGACCACCCATTCAGCCGGTACCCCGCCATTTTGAGTAATAAGAAGATGAACTCCTCCTGCGATGGGAATGGCAAGCACGTTGTAAATAAACGCCCAGAAAAGATTTTGCCATACTTTGTTAATGGTTTTGCCGGATAGCTGAATCGCGGTTACCACGTCCCGAATATCGTCTTTTACAAGCACCACTTGACCGGTTTGCACCGCCACATCCGTGCCGGATCCAACCGCAATGCCGATGTCTGCCTGCGCCAACGCGGGTGAGTCGTTTATGCCATCGCCTACCATGGCAACAGACTTCCCTTCTTTTTGAAGTTTTTTAATAACATTTGCTTTATCTTGCGGCAGAACTTGCGCAAGCACGCGATCAATTCCCACCTGTTTTGCAATCGCTTTGGCGGTTTTCGGGTTGTCCCCTGTTATCATGATAATTTCTTTCCCCATTTCTTTAAGCGCGGCCACTGCCTCTTTTACATCCGGTTTTAACGTGTCGGCCATGGCAATAATGGCGGTAAGCTGCCTGTCTATGACAAGGAAGACTGCGGTTTTCGCTTCTCCCTGCAAACGTTCCAGTTCTTTTTTGTGAGGAGCGATATCAAGTCCCAAATCAGCCATATAGAGCGGCTGGCCCACATGAACTTCGTGCAAGCCAATAACGCCATGAACTCCTTTTCCCGCGACCGCTTCAAAATTTTTAACTTCCTGCAAAGCTCCTTGCTCTTTCCCTTTTTCTATAATGGCGCGTGCCAACGGGTGTTCGGAACCGGTTTCTACCGCGCCCGCAAAAAGCATGGCATCTTTTTCAGAAATATCTTTCCGTATCATTACCACATCCGTTACTACTGGTTTTCCTACGGTAAGCGTTCCTGTTTTATCAAACGCAATTGTTTGAACGCGATAGGCCTTTTCAAGCGCCTCTCCTCCTTTGAGGATAATGCCGAACTTCGTTGCCCGGCCAATACCCACAATAAGCGCGGTGGGAGTCGCGAGCCCCATGGCGCAGGGACATGAAATCACAAGCACGGCGATCATACGCACCAATCCCGTGCGAAACGGCAACGCCGCAAAAAAATACCAACCAACAAACACAAGAACCGAGAGCACCACAACGGCCGGCACAAAATTTTCGCTGATTTTATCCACTAAATTTTGAATGGGGGCGCGCGATGCTTGCGCTTCTTCTACCATGGCGACAATTTGCGAAAGAAGGGTGTCTTTGCCGACTTTTGTTATCTTGAATTTAATAAGCCCTTCCTGGTTTATGGTGGCGCCGATTATTTCATCGTTTATGGTTTTGCCGACAGGAAACGATTCTCCCGTTACCACTTTTTCATCAATATGCGTTTTTCCTTCTATAATGATGCCATCCACCGGCACTTTTTCTCCCGGGCGCACCACCGCAATTTCACCAACTTTCAAATCGTCTATAGGCACAGTAACCTCTTTGCCATCGCGGATAACATGCGCTTCTTTGGCAGACAGCTTCAATAGTTCTTTGATGGCAGCAGACGCTCTGCCCCGGGCAACCGCTTCAAAATACCGCCCAAGCAATATGAATGAAAGAAGCGCGGCCGAAGACTCCCAAAACGGGTGGTCAATATTAAAGAACAAAAATCCGATTGCCGAGTAAAAATACGCGGCTGATGTGCCAAGAGCCACAAGCACGTCCATGTTTGCAGAACCCACGCGGATAGCGGTAAAAGAATTGCGGTAAAACGGCCATGCAATTACAAATTGAATTGGGGTGGAAAGAATCCAATATAAATAATTTAAATCAATGCGAAACGGCGGGTTCGCAATATCTGCAAAAAAACCCGTTAACCACGCGAATGGCCGGGCAACCAGCCAGAAAAATACATTTGTAAAATATCCGCCGTACCCGAAAAAACCGCCGCTTGTTAATTGAGGAAACGCTTGGTTCAAAAAATCAAAATACTCATGCACATGCGTAACGTTGAACATGTGAATAAGCATGTAATACAAAATAATGGGAGCCGACAGCACAAAACTCGCAATTACGCGGCGGCGGGCTTCATTAATTTTTCGCGCTTCTTTTGCTTCCTCTTCTTCAACAGACAACGATGCTTCATCCGGCCGGATTATGTCATATCCCATCTTGTGAACCAGCTCATCCATCTTTTCTAGTGAAATTTTAGAATCATCAAACTCAATAGCGCATTTCTCCGCTCCATAATTTGTTTTTATGGAAGTAACACCCGGTTGCTGACCCAACAACTTGTCAATCAATATAGAACAAGACGCGCAGTGCATTCCTTTTACTTTTAGAACGAGCTTGGTCATTGCGTCTTCATCACATCTTTAACTTTTATTGTCCCTATCATATCAAGGTGTGTGCGATGGCCCGTGTCTGTATCTCCTTCTCCGCACGGCACCGAGCAATAATACTGGAAGTCACCCGCCTGCGTTGCCACAAACTCAAACGTGACGGTGGAGTTCGCGGGCATACGCTGGGAGATGCCGAATGCGTCAATCGCAATGCCATGATCATATATATCCTCATTTACAGCTGTAACTTTCACGCGATCTCCCCTGTTTATTTCTATGTTCTCAGGTAAAAATCGCCACTCATCTTTTTTTGCAATGAGCATTATTTCTCGCACTACGCCTGTTTCCACCGGTTTTGATTCTTCCGGCAAAAGATAAGCACGGTATAAGCCGCCGCTTGCCAGCACAATGACAATAACTATTGCAATGATTGCATATTTATTCATACATGTTCCTCTCCAATATATTTTTTTACATATTTGCTCAAAAGAAAGATAAGAATCAGTGAAACAATAAGCAGCGCCCACCACGGAGAGATGGGAAATGGCGCCTCTTCCTTGACTTCAATCCAAAATTCCGCAGTCAATGCTTCGTCCGGCGGCAAATCTATTCCTTGCGTCCTGAACTGCGCAAATGCCTTATACAGGCCTGCTTCGGGAAAGATAACCGCAAAGTCTGTCGTATCATCGGTGTGGACATCGCCGCCGCGCATATCAAATTCAGGCTCTCCACTTTCTTCTTCCCCTCCATGCGCTTGTGCCGACGGCACAAAAGAGTTCGTCATGTGGTCGGCTGATAGAGGGTGCGTATGCACAAATTGAGTCTGGTCGTCTTTAATGATTGCAAGATGCATGGGCGCGCCGAGATAATCTTCCAGCATTGCTTCATCTTGCGTTTGTGTATGAATATCAATGCGCAGCATTGTTTCTTTCTCTTTTACAACCGGCTCGTTAAGCTTAAGCAAAACTTGATAATCGCCAACGGCGACATTGCGCGCAAAAGAGACTCGTTTATCCTCTTTAATGCCCGGTCCGTACACCGTAAATTCCGGATGGCCGAACGCGTGGATTACCCCGTCCTTTTTTATTTCCGACCAGATTTTATATTGTCCGGGTTTCGCAAATGTATGCAAAACGCTCAACACATTCCTATTCGCAACTTCATCCTCAATTTCTGTTTCCGTTTCAAACATGAGCGGGTCAGGATGGATATGAAAAAATTCATTCATATCAGCGCGAACGCCAATCACGTGCATAAATTTTTCGTGCTCAATTTCTAAATCAAAAACAGGCACCGGAACATCTCCTGGTTTTTCGTTCACCAAAAAATCAAGCTTGGCAGGCTGCCTCGCCATAGGCGGAAAAGGATCTACGAGCAGATTTACCGCAATTCCCTCTGTGATTTTGTCTTCTTCATGCACTTCATACCTGCCATGTCCCGCGCTGTGGTCATCCATGGTTGTGTTTTCCATGTGCGCATCCATCTCTTCACCATGATCGCTCGTTATAGTCTGATACCGAAACCTCAGCGGCAAATAGTACACAAAGGTAACAATCAATAAAAGCGAAAACGACGCTAAAAACCAGAAGTTCCACCGCGTAGTTTCTAACTCTATATTGCTATTATTTTTATCATGCTCTTCCACAATTTTTCATTTTGAACTTTTAACTTTCAACTTATTTCCATAGTACCACCAGATTGGCACAAGCCACAAAATAACCAGCGCCCAGTTTCCCCATTCAAGCGGCAAGTCAAAAAGTCCCGTTCCGGTTTCAAGTCCGTGAGAATGGGCATTGCCTGTGCCCAGTCGTTTGCCTATAACGTTCAAGACTGATTCCTCGCCAGTAATTGATTCAAGCAACGTATGCTGTCCTGAATTTACCCACCAGTCGTGCGTAAAAAGACCTAACACCAAAATGAATGCTGCCACAAATACCATAAGCCACCCTGTGCCTCGCTCAACTTTTTCCCGATGCGCTGACAACCATGTTAATCCATTAACACCAAGAATTCCCAACATAACAAGCAACAATAGCGGCAGCACGCGCGCCGCCGCGTGCACAAAAAACAGCGACCAGCCGTAAAATATATTTCCCGACCGCGCAATTTCCAAAAATATGAGTGGGGTCGCCGGATGCGGGCACCCTACACCGATGTTTCCTAAAAATAATCCCAGCAAAAATGCTTTCAAGTAATCTCCTTTCTCCTGAATTATTTTAGGAGCGGCGCCCGAATAGGTTGGCATACGAAATTTAATAAGCCCCAGCTCGCCCAATGCGAATAAATACGCAATCGTTCCTGCCAAAAAATACAGCCAGTTTTTTAATACCTCGCCTTCCACGCCGAGCGCGTTAATAAACGTGCGCCCAATAACAGCGGCTAACACTCCATACATGCTAAGAGTTATCGCAACACCCGCGCCAAACGATACCGCCATGAATAAGCCCTTCATAGGCCCCTTACCAAGCGACAATGGCACAATGACAAACGCCAACGGGAACGTGCATGGAAGCACAATCATGGTAAGCCCCATGGCATAGCTGAATAGATACCAACCAAACCCCGTTGGCGATGTAGAGCCAAAAAATGCGGCAAACAACCCCAAAAAAATGACAGCGGCAAGCACGAAGGTAAGCAAAATAAACCCGCTCCGCGCGCGGCTATTTGTTTCGGGAACTGCGGGGGTTGGTGTTTGCATAGTGTTTTCCAAAATATAAAGAACGTTTTATATTGATTTAGAAGTGATGTTATTGTGAGACAATAAAAAGAAAAGTCCCAATGCCGCTCCCAGCGGGCCGAAATCACGGAACGTTATAAAATCAATTCCCACCAACAGCAAAATTAATACCATCTCAACTGCCGCAAGCAATGCGACTGTGCGCGTAAGCCGCGGCCATACCCAAACTAAAAATACGAGCGCAAAAAAAACTTCGCTTGCCCCCTGCAACATGAGGTAGGTATCTATTCCCGCTGCATTTATCATATTTTGCACAAACAACGGCAGTCCGCGCACCGCCCAATACCACGCGGTAGGGTGAATCAAAATATCAAAGCCGGAATAACCGAACATAGCGGCAAGGCCTAAACGGAGAGACCATTCAATTTTTTTTATGTTTGACATGGTTTAAGCGAAAAATTATAAACGAAAAGCGTAAAACGACAACTCAAAAGAAAAAACATCCGTTCTTTTGTACGAGCTCACAAACCCGAGTGATAATGGTTTTCCATATCCGGATGCGCCAAGCCGAGCTGTCCCCAACGCCCTACGGACGTGTGCAAAGCTCAGTTAGTCACAATCCTTGCGCTTACTCGAGGTTGTGAGGTCTTACGTTCTTTTGAGTTTTGCGCTGTAGTTTTTCGCTTTTTGTTTTGCATTTTACGTTCAAAAAATTTACTGTGATAACTTCTGTAATTGCTGTAGAAATGCATCTTTATCAACCCCCCCCGCGCTAAAAAGTTCCCCATTCAGAATAATTCCGGGCGAGGCAAAAATCATATATTTCCCCGCCATCTCCTGCCCTTCAGGCGTTGTGACGTCAACATGCCGAAACGTTACAGACGGCCAGTCGTATTCAATGGAATGCCAGAATTCTTCAAATTCTTTGCAGTGCACGCATCCGGGCGAGGCAAGAACATCAAGCGTAATTGGTTTTCCAACCATGTTTCTATATTATCACACTCCGCAATGTTCTATTCTTATTCATGTGGATTAAATAAATGCACAATACCGGCTTTGCGCATTTATTATTCAACTCTCGCCGCCGCTTCCCTATATCGGCAGTAATCGCATTCGTTTGATGTTTCAGGAATTTTATCAGAATCAAGACATTTTTTTATATCCATCAGCATGCCTTCCACCCATGCGTCGTTCCCTGTGTAGGAAATAAGTTTTATGTCAAACTCCAGCTTTGCGTCAAACGCTTCTTTATCGGTGCGGCCATTGCAGTACACAAAATATCCAGTGTCGGATACCGCATGTCCGACACGGCGCAAGAGCCATTGGTATATTTCCATCTGCCGCTTATAGCCCATTTGCCAATCGGCATCCAACGTTACCTCCGCGTCTTTTGCCGTGCTTTTATAATCCACCACGATGAGTTCTTTTTGCGGGTTTATCCAGATATCATCCACCGCGCCTGTTACTAAAAAATTTGCGGCTTTGTGCAAATGCTGCACGCCTTTGAAATTTTCGCGCCATTCGTCCATACGCTCGTGCTGAAACGGCACGGCATCCACACCGTAATGTTTCATCAACGGATGAGCGGTATTTGCCGCGCGATGGATATCAAACTCTTTTTTTAATAATTTATCTACCGCCGAGTTTAGGTTAAATGGAAACCCGGGCGGCCGCCCAACGCCAAGTTTTCTATCAAGATAAAAACACCGCGAGCACTCGGTGTATAACTCAATTTTGGAACGCGAAAGCTTAAACGGCTCGGCAGCACCGGGTCGGTATATATTCCTCGATCGAGTCGGGTTGTAATATTCAGACATGATACCGTATGTTATGTAAACACTTTCCACGCAAAATTAAGGTTTATCGCAAGCGCGTCCCGCTTTTCCTACAGCCCCGCGCGCGAGCGCCCGCTCGGCTTCTTCTTCGCGGAACGCAACATGGTGCTCAAAAAGAGAGCCGAACACATTGCGCTCGGTAAGCGCCGCAAGCACGTCGTCCCGCGCGCGATCATTTAAGGCGGTACTCTGCTAATTTATATCCATTCCCTGAAGAAAACATTTCTAATGTTTGTTTTCCCAATTCTTGAATTTCAGCAAGGTCGGCTTGTATACCGTTCACTCTCTTCAGGATAGTATCTTTTTCAAGTGGTTGTTTTTTCATAGCGCTATATTTGCGCGAGTATTCCTTCATTAAATATTTTGCGTAATGGGGAAAAATCGGCATACCGTTCCATAACATACTCCTTAAAAGCCGGGAAGGCATGCGGTTCTTTTTCAAACAATGCCACCCCATGCTTGCTTACATGAAATTTTAGTTGCAGATTGACATTGTCACTCTGTAAAAAAACTATGTCAATGTTGCATAGCCGTTGAATCGTACGCCCTGCAAGCGATGAAAATATATCATAAAGCGCGTTATAGAGTTCCGCTTTTTTTCCATAATTGCCTGTTTTGAATACGCTTGTATCTTGAATCAAAACTCCCAAGTCAATATCGCTCAAAGGACCTGCCAGCCCTTCCGCATGAGATCCAAACAAAACAACCGCCTCCACCCCCAGACGTTCCAATCGTTCTTTTTCCTCGTCTGTAAACGTAAACTGCGCCATGCCTCCATCCTATCACACGGCGGTTAAGGTTCAAGGGTTACAAAAGAAATACGCCCTCAAAACCAAGTTCACCCGCCTGCTTTATCGCGATACCCACTTCTCCAAGGTGACTGATGAACAGCGCTTCTGCGCCACTGCTTTTTATTTTTGCAAGTTGCGTTCTGAAATCTCCCGTGCCCACAAGAAATTCTTCCTTGGCGGAAAATGCCGGACCAAAAAGCGAACGCCATTTTCAAACTTTACATTAAGTGATTTTGTCATAGTGATTTTCAAAGAGTAAATCCCTAATTCATTTTTATTGAAAAAGAGAAGAATTTATTGGTATTTCGCACAACTTACAACTTATTGCTTATAACTTATACGCTCCCATGAGCCCTTGCGGGCGGTAGAGTAGACCTGTCCCTTAATAAATTTTAGAGTGAAATTTCAGAAATATGAGATGGGGCGCCGGTGAAAATTTTGAAGCGCTAGCAGGGCTCACGCAAGAA
>SBBS01000088.1 GCA_005239605.1 bacterium
ATTTCTTGCGTGAGCCCTGCTGGCGCTTCAAAATTTTCACCGGCGCCCCATCTCATATTTCTGAAATTTCACTCTAAAATTTATTAAGGGACGGGTCTAATGCAAAAGGTTATAAAATAATTAACAACATAACACAAAAAAGAAATCCGAAATTCAAATATCGAAACTCGAAACAAATTCCAAATTCTAATTTTCAAATCCTCAAAACACATTTTTGAATTTTGGTATTAGGGAATTGTTTCGTGCTTCGGATTTCGTGCTTCGGATTTAAGAAAGGTATGGAGACAAAACAATTTTCGTTTGAGTTTGCAGGCCGCCCGTTGACGGCAGAATTTTCTCCGCTTGCCGAACAAGCAAACGGATCCGCGCTGGTGCGCTACGGCGATACGGTGGTGTTTGCCACGGCAGTTATATCCGCAACTGCTCGAGAGGGAACTGATTTTTTCCCGTTGGTAGTTGATTACGAAGAAAAATTTTACGCGGCGGGGCGCATTCTCGGCAGCCGGTTTGTGCGCCGGGAAAGCAGGCCTTCAGAAGAGGCAATTTTGGTATCGCGTGTTATTGACCGCGCCATACGCCCGCTTTTTGACCATCGCATGCGAAACGAAGTGCAGGTGGTTGTGATGGCTTTAGCCATTGACGATGACAACGACCCCGATGTGCTCGCCATTCTTGCCGCATCCCTCGCGCTCGGCACATCAAATATTCCCTGGAACGGGCCTATTGGGGCCGTGCGCGCCATCAAAAAAGACGGCCGTATTATTTTAAACCCCACATACGAAGAGCGAAAAGGCGCCGAGTTTGATACTTTCTTTACGAGCGGTATCAATGGGCACTTAAATATGATAGAAGCAGAAGCGAAAGAAATTCCGGAAGAAGAACTCATGAACGCGTTCGAGGAAGGGCTTGCCCACATAGAACTCGCGCTTGAATTCCAAAAGGGAATCATCCGTGAATTGGGCAAAGAAAAAACGGCATTTGAGTTTCCAGAACCAACAAAAGAGCTTGCAAACGCGCTCAAACCATTCCTGCCGCGCCTGGAAGATGCCATATACGACCCAATAAAGAAAAAACGCGCCGAAGATACCGAGACGGTAAAGAAAGAATGGATGCGGCATGTGGCTGAAATGTTCCCCGACACCCCGCGCGCGCTTGCCCAAGATTTATTTGAAAACGCCACCAATGACATTTTGCACAAAAACATTCTAGACCCCGCCCAAGGAAGCGAAAAACGCCCCGACGGCCGGCGCGTAAATGAACTGCGGCCGCTCTTTACCAAATCGCACATATTGGAACGGCATCACGGCTCCGCTCTCTTTTTCCGGGGAGAAACGCACATTCTCTCCGTGGCGACTTTAGGCGCGCCCGGAGACGTTCTGCTTATTGAAGGAATGGAGATACGCGAAAAGCGGCATTTCATGCATCACTATAACTTTCCGCCGTTCTCGGTGGGGGAAGTGCGGCCTATGCGCGGACCGGGCCGGCGAGAAATCGGCCACGGCGCGCTTGCCGAAAAAGCATTGCGCGCGGTAGTGCCGCCGAAAGAAGAGTTTCCCTATACTATTCGCCTTGTATCAGAAACGCTTTCGTCCAATGGATCTTCTTCCATGGGTTCCGTGTGCGCTTCCAGCATGGCCATGATGGATGCCGGCATTCCCGTAAAACGGGCGGTTGGCGGCGCTTCCATGGGCCTGGTGATGTATGCCGATGAACATACGGGAGTAATTCAAAAATACAAAGTGCTCACTGATATTCAGGGTATTGAAGATCACCTGGGCGACATGGATTTCAAAGTTGCCGGAACTCGAAACGGCGTAACGGCAATTCAAATGGATGTAAAAGTTGTCGGCGTAACACTTGATATAATTCGAGACGCGTTCAATCAGGCAAAATCAGCGCGCATGCGGATACTTGATGCCATGGACGCATCCATCAGCGCGCCGCGCGCGGAACTCTCGCCGTTTGCGCCCCGCATTGTCATTATTTCCATAAATCCCGACAAAATCCGCGACGTCATTGGTCCCGGCGGAAAAGTAATCAACGAGATTATCGCTCTTACCGACACCCAAATTGAAATTGAGCAAGACGGACATATTTTTATTACGGGCCTGAAACAAGAAAATGTAACAAAAGCCCAAGAACTCATTGAGGAAATTACCAAAGAATACGAACCCGGCCAGCGCTTCACCGGAAAAGTAACGCGGATATTCAACTTCGGCGCCATGGTGGAATTCGCGCCAAAGCAGGAAGGGCTGGTGCATATTTCGGAATTAGCGCCATTCCGCGTGGAACAGGTAACCGATGTGGTAGATGTGGGAGATGTGGTTCCGGTGGAAATAATAAGCATTGATGAAATGGGACGCATTAACCTCTCTATAAAACGCCTTGCCGCGCTGGAGACAAAAAAGAGCGCCGGCGAAGCGCGGCCGCAGAAAGCCCATCATGAACAAAGCCGGCCATCGCGTCACCGACGGGAACATAGATAACTAACTGGCAGCAAAAAAGCCTCCAATGTATACTTGAACCAAGAGGCTTTTTTGTTTCATAATTTTAATCAACGAATTATATGGACAACAAACAAATAGAAGAATTTGTGCCGCAATCTCACGAACCCGTAAAGCCCGGACAAATACCAAATCAATCGGTACCGCCGCCCAAACAACACCTTGAAAAAGAAAGCGAGCTTCCGAAAATCCGCACCATGAAGCATGATGCGGCGCGTTATTTGAAAGATCGGAATATTTCTTTTCTTGATCTTGTTAGCAAAGAACATGAGTACGCAGAGGAACATCCTGAAAAATTTGAGTATCGGGAACGCGTAACGGAAAAAGTGTGGTTTCGCGGTGTTTTGGGACTTGTGGGCATCGTGCTATTGGCAGTAGTCGGATATGGCGTGTATGTAGCCTTGTTGACCCGCGATACATTGCCCCCCACGGAGGCAACACCCGCGCGGGCGTTCATACCGGTGGAAGAGCGAGAAATTATCACCATCCGCGAAGGAGACCGCGCGGGTCTTCTTGCAAAATTAGAAGCTGCGCGCAGAAGCCGCTTACCATCCCGATCCATTAAGCATGTTGTTGTTCGCATAGATTCATTTGGCGGAGAAACGCGTTTCGCAACGGTAAAAGATTTCATGGAAACATTAGAATTCAAAACTCCAAGCGGTTTTATAGAAAACATAAACGACAAATTTGATATTCTTATATATTATCGGCCTGACGGCGCCAACATTGGCTTTGTGCTGGAACCAAAAGACCGCGAGCGCGCGTTCGCGCATATGCTTGAATGGGAAAACAGCATCATTCTTGATTTTCGCAACTTCTATTTTGACGCTGACGTTACCCAGCCGCTTCACCTTTTTACCGACACCGTGGTGCGAAACATAGATACGCGTTCGGTAGCTCTGCAAGAAAACGCCGCGTTTTCTTACGGCATATTTGCGCAGCGATTTCTCGTTATCGCAACATCGGAAGAATTTATGGACATCCTTTTGGGGCGGTTGATTGCCGCGCCGCCAAGATAATTTAAAATTCAAAATGCAAAGTGCAAAATTTAAAATTTTAGTATTCGTTTTCAGCGAATTTTTTTAATAAAATATCGCGAAGCGATACATTAATTTTGCACTTTGCATTTTGAATTTTTGCGGCAAGTATTTACATTCCATATTATATTTTATAGAATATCCTTACTATGGATACCGCAAAATTCAAACTAAAACTGGAAGAAGAAAAGCAAAAATTGGAAGAACAACTCTCGCAAACAGGGCGGCGCAACCCTTCTAACCCCAATGATTGGGAACCGCAATTTACCCCACGAAACGAACAAACATCCGCCCAAGACGAGATGGCGGATAAGTTTGAAGACATGGAACAAACGCTTGCCACTCAAGCGGCCTATGAATCACGTTTGGGGCTTGTTAACGCGGCTCTGGACCGCATAGAGAAAGGAACATACGGGAAATGCAGCTGCGGTAAAGACATCCCGGAAGAGCGCCTGGAAGCCGATCCTGCCGCAAGTTGTATGTGCGGCAAATAAAAAACAACATGTCATCCGTAAAACTGCACTCGGCAGAAGTTGTCGGCATCAACGGGGAAATAATTGACGTTGAAATTGACCTTTCACCGGGTCTTTTTTCGCTTTCCATCGTGGGGCTTGCCGACAAAGCGATAGATGAATCGCGTCATCGGATTGCGGCCGCCATTAAAAACAGCGGCGCGCGCCAGCCTCAGAAAAAAAACCACCGCGTAACTGTTTCGTTGGCGCCTGCGGATCTTAAAAAAGAAGGGCCCGCGTTTGATCTCCCTATCGCGCTTGCGTATCTTTTGGTTTCAGAACAGACTAAATTTGATCCGAAGGGGAAAATATTCCTCGGCGAGCTTGCGCTTGACGGATCCCTGCGACCCATTCGCGGCGTTCTGGCGCTCGCCATTGCCGCAAAAGAGGCCGGTTTTGAAGAACTCTATGTGCCGCGCGGCAACGGAGAAGAAGCGGCGCTCGCAGGTGGTATTCGTGTATTTGAAGCGCCAACTCTTCTTGCCGCGCTATATCATTTGGAAAAGAAAGAATGTCTTCCGGAATCATCTCCGCCGGCGCCAGAAACACTTATAACCCAAACTGTTTCTTATAACGACTTTGCCGATATACGCGGGCAGGAAACGGCAAAACGCGCGCTTGAAATTGCGGCCGCCGGCGCCCACAATATCATTCTTTCAGGTCCGCCCGGCTCCGGCAAAACGCTTTTATCCCGCGCGCTTCCTTCCATACTCCCGCCGCCAAGCAGGGAAGAAATAATTGAAATCACAAAAATCCACAGCATAGCGGGTTCCCCTTCCAAACAAAATGGAATCATTGCGGAACGCCCCTTCCGAAGTCCTCATCACACGGCATCCCACATAGCGCTGGTAGGAGGAGGCGCTTTCCCGCGGCCAGGGGAAATAACTCTTGCGCATCGCGGTGTTCTTTTTATGGACGAGTTTCCCGAATTTGATAAACGGGTGCTGGAAGCTCTGCGTCAACCTCTGGAAGACCGCGTGGTTTCCGTATCGCGCGCGAAAGGAAGCATTACTTATCCAGCCAACATCCTCTTAATCGGCGCCATGAACCCATGCCCATGCGGCAACCTTGGCAATCCGCAGAAAGAATGCGTATGCGCGCCGCATCATGTGGAACGCTACGCGCGTAAAATTTCAGGGCCCATTACCGACCGTGTTGATCTGTGGGTAGATGTTGATCCGGTAGAACACGAAAAACTCGCCGCAGATGCGCCTACCGGAGAATCTTCGCGCATCGTCCAACAACGCGTTACAAACGCGCGAAACATACAAGCCGAACGTTTCAAAAAAACGCGAATAAAAACAAACAGCGAGATGGGTCCGCGCCACATTGAAACATTTTGCAAATTATCGCCCGCGGTAAGCGCCGTCCTTACCAACGCCGCAAAAACATTCAATCTCTCCGCGCGCGCGTATCATCGCGTAATAAAACTGGCCCGCACTATTGCGGATTTGGAAAAAAGTCAACATATAGGAGAAAAACATATTTTGGAAGCCGTGCAATATCGGCCAAAAGTGAAAAATTAAAAGGCCCTCGGGGGCCTTATTTATTTTAGGAGTTATCGGTTGGAATTGTTCCACGCACGGAGCAATCCGCATAAACGGGAAAACTCTTTCCCACTCACTTCTTTCAATAAAAACCCATAACTATCATCAAAAAATGCCCATTCAACGCCATAAAGGCCACCCGCATCAAAACAACCAACCAATTGTTTATCCCCCATCTTTCCATCTGAACCAACACCCATATAAAGAGCGTAGTATTTTTTCATCGTACATACCTCATTCAAACGTTTTCAGCATATATATCAAAAAGTGGCAAAAAAATCAAGAAGAGTCCCTGTCATTCGCTTCACGCTAAAATGGATTTTTCGCACCCCTCACCTCAAAATGCAGATGACAGCCGGTGGAACGGCCGGTGGAGCCGACGGCGCCGATTGTTTGCCCCTGCACCACATATTGGCCTGCAGAAGCCGTGTTTATTGTATTATGCGCGTAAAGTGTTTGAGCGCCGTTAGCATGCGTAATCACTATGTAGTTTCCGTAACCGCCATTCCAGCCATAACCTTTGGAAACAATAACCGTGCCGGCTGCGGAAGCGAAAATCGGGGAACCGCAGGAAGCCGCCAAATCAACTCCATTGTACCCATGGAGCCCCTGTGAACGAATTCCCGCCACAGGCCGCACAAAATATCCCACCGCATTTCGCAGAGAACTTCCCGAAACGATACTTTTACTTCCGGCAGATCGCGACGGCACAGGCAAAACAACCTCTCCATTGGGAATGATAATCTCATTGCCAATTATAAGAGCTGTATCTGCCTGCAAGCCATTAAAAGACCTTATTTCTTCTGCATCTCCATGATATTCTTTTGCAATGGATGAAAGAGTATCGCCCTTCTTAATTGTATGCTTGACGCCAGAAATCGGGAGAATAACCAGTACATCTCCCGCTTTAATAAGATTACTGCTCCGAATATCGTTTGCCCACAAAATAGTATTTACTGTAACCCCGAACATCCGCGCGATTACGGAAATATTATCACCCTCGCGAACCGTATATAGGGTAATGCGGTCTGTTTTAATAACCTCGTCTTCATTCGCAATACTGCCTAACGGCCCTGCCGCGGGAAGCAGTGCATTGTTGTCTATAATAGTAAGCGCGGCGCCTCCCCGCGCGGCTTTAGCGCCATCTACATTCACTGGCGCGTTTAAGAGCGGCATAGTGTGAAGTGAGGTAAGCAAAGTCGATTGCAATTCGGACTCTTCTTCCTCTATTTCGGCGCTGTTGCCGCTAAAGAAGGAACCAAAATAGGAAAATATGCCCGCTTCGGCATGCTTAAGCGGAAAAATAATCGCAACGACCCCTGCCGCTAAAAGGACAAGAATATTTTTCAATTGTTTTTGAGTACTAATGAAATCAAATCTAATGGTAAGACGAATCAGTCAGAAATGCTTGCAAAATAAAGGATTTTTCAACCTTCCGGAGTAGTATACCAATACCATCCATGCTATCATATCTCCAGTATCCCGTACAGGGATATCCACAGTCCCATGAATCCCATGAATGACATTCTATCCAACCTAAACCCTGCCCAGCGAGAGGCAGTTACCACCATAAACGGCCCGCTTTTGGTCATCGCAGGCGCTGGATCAGGAAAAACGCGCGTGCTTACGCATCGCATTGCTTATCTTATCTCTCAAGGCATACAGCCGGACAACATTCTCGCGGTTACCTTCACCAACAAAGCGGCAGGAGAAATGAAGGAGCGGGTTGGAAATCTGCTCAAGACCCCCCCTCTTTCCCCTTACCAAAGAGAGGCTTGGGGAGGTATGCCCTGGATGGGAACATTTCATGCGCTCGGCGTATATTTGTTGCGCCGTGATGGACATCACATCGGCATACCGCGTTCATTCACAATCCTTGACGAAGATGACACGCAGAGCGTGATAAAACGAATTATCAAAGAACGCCAACTTGACCCAAAACAATTCCAGCCCGCGCGCGTGCGCCATATCATATCCGCGCTTAAAAATAATCAATCAAAAAATAAGGAATACGAACAGGAAGAGGAAGAGCTCCGGTATCCAAAAGAAATAACAAATATATACCAACAGTATGAAAAAGAGCTTCAAGAAACGCATGCCCTTGATTTTGACGATCTGCTCTTAAAAACAGTGGGTCTTCTCCACGCGCATCCGGACGTGCTCGCAAAATGGCAGGCCCAATGGCGCTATATCCTGGTGGATGAATATCAAGATACAAACCATATTCAATATACCCTCACCAAACTTCTAAGCGGACCCGCTGACAGCGAACATAACATTATGGTGGTGGGGGATGTTGATCAAGCAATCTATAGCTGGCGCGGCGCGGACTTTCGAAATATCCTTTCGTTTGAACGCGACTGGCCGCAAACAAAACTTATTACCCTGGAACAAAATTACCGCTCCACCGGCATTATTTTGGAAGCGGCAAATGCGGTTATACAAAAAAATAAGGAACGAAAAGAAAAAAACTTGTGGACCGAGCGCGCCGAAGGGCCGCTTTTGGAAATCAATGTCATGGAAAATGAACGCGAAGAGGCCGCATTTATAGCGCGTGAAATTACAAGGCTGAAAAGAACAGGCGCGAAGCTCCGCGATATGGCAGTGCTCTACCGCACAAACGCCCAATCGCGCGCGCTGGAAGAATCATTTCTTCGAAATAGCATACCATACCGGCTTATAGGCGGTGTGCGATTTTATGAACGAAAAGAAATTAAAGATATCCTTGCGTATGTTCGACTTGCCGCAAACCCCCGTGACCGCACAAGCGCCCGGCGCGTAATCAATACGCCGCCCCGCGGCATTGGAGCTGTGCTTGCTGAAAAATACTTTGCCGAAAAAACGCTTTCTCCCAAAGAACAGGCGCGCCTGGATACATTTTTGGGAATCAAAAAAAATTTGGAAACGGCCTATACAACAAGCGCTCCAAGCGAGCTTGCACATATAGCAATTATACAGAGCGGATACGAAACCTATCTGCGTGACGGCACTCCCGAAGGGGAAGATCGGTGGGCAAACGCAGAAGAACTTTTTTCCGTAACAAGCGCATATGATGCCATGGACCCGCCGCAGGGAACCGATGCGTTTCTTGAAAACGCCGCGCTTGTATCCGATGCCGATTCAATTGACGCATCCGCGGATGCTGTTCATATTATGACAATTCACGCCGCAAAAGGGCTTGAATTTGAAAGTGTTTTTGCGACTGGTTTTGAAGAAGGCATATTTCCGCATACATTAAGCATACACGAACCCGCTCAAATGGAAGAGGAACGGCGGCTCTGTTACGTCGCGCTCACACGCGCGCGCACCCGCCTTTATTTAAGCGCGGCGCAAACCCGCGCCATTTACGGAGAAGTGCAGTGGAATGAACCATCGCGGTTTTTGCGGGAAATTCCGGAACATCTTGTCCAACTACAACAACCCATAGAAACAAATTATTTGGAAACTGAAATATAGTATAGTGACTTACGATATCACTATATTTATGATAAAACTATTTTATATGGAACAAATATATCATGTAGTAAACAGGGGTGTTGATAAAAGGATTATTTTTAATGATGATCAGGATTACCTGCGTTTTATCCACAATCTTTTTGAGTTTAATGATGAAAATCCCGCACTTAATATGTGGTATGCGGTTAAAACAAGAAATAGTGATATCGTAAATCACTATAATAACAAAAAAACAAGGGAACTTCTTGTTGACATCCTTGCGTTTTGCCTCATGCCAAACCATTATCATCTTCTCATTGCGCCACGCAAAGAAAAGGCGCTTTCTGTTTTTATGAAAAAAATTGGCATTGGATATGCAAAATATTTTAACAACAAATATGAAAGAACTGGCACGTTGTTTGAACGGAGATATAAATCAGTTTTAGTACAAAAACACGCTCATTTTCTTTATGTTCCATTCTACATCCATCTCAATCCGCTTGATCTCATAATGCCCGGCTGGCGGCAAGGAAAAATAGATGATACCAAAAAAGCAATTGGTTTTCTGAAAAATTATCGATGGAGCAGCTTTCCGGATTACATTGGTAAAAAGAACTTTCCATCTGTCACCTCACGAAAACTACTTAATGAGTATTTCGAAAAACCAGATCAGCATAACATTGACATGATAAATTGGATACGAGAAAGAGATGAATACGATGCTTATTTCGAATAAAAAATAGTGATATCGTAAGTCACTATTTAGAATTTATGCAACGATTGGGGCAGCATTTTCTTACAAGCGCCGCAATTGCAAAACGGATAGTGGATGCCGCGAATATTTTGCCTGCCGACACGATATTGGAAGTGGGGCCCGGAACCGGAATGCTTACGCAATTTTTGGTTACAAAAGCAAAAAAAGTAATTGCGGTGGAAAAAGACAAAAATCTTGTTGTATTTCTTAGGGAAAAATTTGGCGCTATGAAAAATTTGGAGGTTGTGGAAGGAGATATATTGCAAATTCAAAATTCAAAGTTCAAAGTTAAAAATTACAATGCAAAATTCAAAATTCCTAAAAAATACAAAATAGCAGCAAACATTCCTTATTATATAACGTCAAAATTATTGCGCTTATTTCTTGAAGAAATCAAAAACAAACCGCAATCCATGACTTTAATGGTTCAAAAAGAGGTTGCCGAACGCATCTGCGCCACACCCCCGCGTATGAACCTGCTCGCGCTCTCGGTGCAAGCATTTGGAACCCCCAAAATCCTTTTTAAGGTAGGGAAAGGAAATTTTTCTCCTCCCCCGGAAGTAGATTCCGCCGTGATTGCGATTAAAAATATTTCTGATAATTTCTTCAAAAAATACCATATCTCACCGCAAGAATTCTTTAAGCTTCCCCAAAAAGCATTCTCCCAAAAGCGAAAAATGCTCCGCCACTCAATTCCGGATGTCGGACATCCGGAATTTGCAACCAAACGGCCACAGGAGCTTTTTTTGGAAGATTGGGTGATGCTTCTTAAAAAGAAAACAAGCTCCAGATTAAAAATCTGAAGCTTATAAACCAACAAGCGCTAGAAAGCAGAAGCTGCAGGGGAGGGGGAAGAATTCTCCTTTGCCTTAGGCGGACAATCCCACTTTCCGCCATCAGCCGAGCGCCATATACAGTCGCCCTGCTTAATCGTTTTTTCCTCCCTTCTTGAAGGCGAGATGGGGGTGGAAAAAGTTGATGGCGCAGTGTTTTGTTGTGTGGAAACATCCACTGATACCACCGGTACCGGCCGGCAATATTCTTTGCCGTCCAATATTTTACACTCCACTCGTTGGGCTTGGTACTGTTGTTTGGCCGCCGTCTCCCACCAAGGGGGACCAAACACTTCGCGAGTCAAAGCGTTCGCCCCTCCCGCAACCAACTGCCCGCCTACCTGCGTTGCAATCATTCCTGGAATTCCGGTACATCCGGAAACCAACAAACAAACCAATAACACGAACAAAAAAGCAGTTTGACACATAAATCACCTCTTTCATAGTCAAATTTTTTTCATTATACCACCCTAACCAAAAAAATCAACCGCATCCGCAAATACCGGTTCCTAAAGGGTTCCAAGGCGCATCCCAAATCGCGTTCGGCCAAGCTATACACATAAGATTTAAGCATCCGAGCGGCACATTACAAGCAACAGAGAACGGCCCGCAATCGGGAATAAAAGTGCATCCCACAGGCGTACACAAAAGTCCGCAATTACAGCAAAAAGCCCACAAATTCGGCCCTGGCACCCAATAAGCTGGCGCCAAATCTTTATAACAATCGGGGGTCGTGTGCCATCCGGGAACGCCTGGAATTTGCGCGTTTGCCGATTGAACAGTCAGACTATATTTAAGCCCGTCTATAATCATAGAAAAAAAGTCTTGTTTTATTTGAGGTGTTTTACTAATGCGTTGCCCCCCGGGAAGCAATACCCCATCGGATAGTTTTCCATGCCTGCGCAAATTTGCGCGTTCCGCAGTTATAATTTTTTCAAGTTCTTTGATGCCCGCGCGGAGCTTTTCAAAATCAGCCGGCACAACCCATCCTTCTTTTACCGCATAGTCCACTATTGAAAGAAGCGCGGCATACACCTGATCATCAGATTGCATGACGGATATCTTCCTCGATTCGGCAATAAAACCGTCTTTTACCATTAAATCCTGAAGCATTACAAGAGCGTTTCTGTAATCTTTCGGCCATATAATTTCAAAAATTTGCTCTTCCGACAACGCTGATACGGGTTCGTTCGGCACATACGGCACATCGGCTCCAGAAGAATCATCCGGCTTTGTTTCACCGGAAAAAACATCACCTATGTAAGATACCGCAGGCTCCAAAGGCCGCACCACTGGTTGAAAAAGGTCGCGAAAGCTTATTTCTGAAGCATTTTCTTGTTGTGGTGTTATTATTTCTCCGTCATGCGGGTTATCTTGAATCGTGCGTTCCGCCCGCGGAAGGTATCCGAGTTCTGTTCCGGTTCCATTTTGCAACATATCTTCTTTTTTGAAAAATAAAAAAGAAACAACCAACACAAGGGCCGCAACACCCGCTAAAACACCTGCAATCATTGTTTTATCTCTACTCATATTTTTACAATATCACATTTCATATTTTACGTTCTATAAATCATAAATGTTATCCACATAGACAATAAAAATAAATGAATATGTAAGGTTTTTTGTGTATAATTAAAACATTTAGGATATTTTATGCCGAGCAGAAAAGTTATCATACCATTGATTTTCACAGCGCTCCTCGGAGGAGGATGGTGGTTTTTTGGAACTCCACAAAAACAGATTCCCGCGGAAAACAAAATTGCCGCAACTGACAACAATGCGTGGAAAACCCTCTCACAGGATTCCGACAACGACGGCTTGCAGGATTGGGAAGAGCTTCTTTGGAAAACAAATCCCAAAAATCCTGATACAGACGGTGATGGAACGGCCGACAACGATGAAATACTGGCAAAACGCGATCCGCGTAAACCAGGCCCGGACGATAAAATGAACATGCTCCATCCTGATTCAGCGGATAGCGCTGGCGCGCTGACAGCAAACAACGAAGAAAACCTTACGGCTCAATTGGCGCAAAATTTTGGCACGGCGTATTTCAGCCAGAAAATAGCCAGCGCGTCTAATGGAAACTTGTCCGTAGAAAAAAACACCCTTGTAAACCAAATGCTTTCCGGTATCGCCAATACAATCACAAAAGAAAATATTATTGACGATACGCCAAAATTTTCTGCCAAAGATTTTCGGCTTTCCGCGTCCGCATCGGAACAGGACGCGCGAACGTATCTAAACACTCTCGGCGGTATCTTTAAATCTGCTTCTTTTCCTCCAAAAAGCGATATAGAAGCAATAACGGAAGCAATAAAAAAACAAGGACAAGGCCTTGGGGACATGAAAGATTTGCAAATGTATCGCGATGGATACGAAAAACTCGCCCAAGACTTGAAAACCATACCCATACCGCAGCCGTTTTTTGAAACCCACATTGCCATGGCAAATAACTTCTGGCGCCTCGGACTCTATATGGAAGAATTCATCAACATGAAAACCGATCCCATAAAAGGCATAATCGCCCTTAACGGGTATTCCAAAGAAGGCATACAATCAGTTGAACTTCTTAAAAAAATAGTGGAGGAAATAAACACCAGGCGCTTCAGTTTCTCTGAAGAAGAAGGGGGATCGGAGTTTAACAAATACCTCAATATATGAAATATAAACGCGCCGCATTTTTGTGTTTCGCATTGATAATTATGATCGTTCCCGCTTTTCTCGCGCCTCTTTCAGCGCAGGCGTCCGTGCCTACTCACGAATGGAGTCTTTCCGGTATTATCCCCGGGCAAACACCACCCGCAGGCATTTCAGCAAAAGAAGTAAGTTTTTGGTCAAACCCGCTGAGCATATTCAGCGTTAGTTGGGACTCTTTGGCGTGGTTTTTTGTGAAAACAATGCTCCATGAGTTCACAGAATCTCTGGTAACATGGATCCGCACCGGGCAAAGCCCGGCTTTTACGGCTGGCACGGAGGGTTCTCTTTTTGTAACAAACATTGACGAGTTCTTGCTGGATGCGGCGGATAACCAGGCGAGTCTTATGCTGCGAGAATACTTCGGGCCTTCGTGGGATACGTTATGTTCGCCGTTTCGCCTGCCGGTTGGCTTGAGCTTAAGCCAAAGCTATGGCCGCGGATACGGCAGTTTCGGGCCAAAGGCGCGCTGTTCCATTACCGACATAGTTGAAAATGTGGAAGATTTTTACACAGACTTTCGAAATGGCGGCTGGGAAGCATACATCAAAACCGCGCGATACGAAAACACAGCATGGGGCCTGTTAACTCTGGCGGAAGAAGAATCACAAGAACGCGAAAATCGGGCTGTGCGCGCAAATCAAACAGACGCATTAGCAGGCCTTGGTTTCCCCGGAGACAGAACGTGCGTGCAAGCGGTGCATATAAGCGGCTCCGTGATAAACAATCCCGATATGACGGGTCCCGACGCGGTCAATTTAAGATGTATGCGATATATAACCAAAACGCCGGGGAAAGCCATAGAAGATCAGGTGGTAAATATATATGGAAACGAGATACGCAGTCTGGAAGCTGCTGATGAAATTGATGAAATTTTGTTCGCTGTTTTTCAAGCCCTTCTTTCGTGGATTCTTTCAGGAGGAAGCGACGATGGGCTCCTGGGAGACGGCGGGATCATTAACACGCCGCCGCCGAGCAACTTTGGAGTTTGCGCCAATGGTATAGACGATGACAACGACGGACTTATTGACGGAGCTGATCCGGATTGCATAACAAGCGGCGGCACATCGGAATTTCCCACAGCGCCTCCGCCTCCAC
>SBBS01000059.1 GCA_005239605.1 bacterium
AGCAGGGCTCACGCAAGAAATTTTCACCAAGCGCCGGCCGGATTTCGGGAATTTTTAGCCGAAAATTTATTAAGGGACAGGTCTATTCCCTGAATCCTCCAACTATTGTTCAATAAATCCTCCCACCTTCCCGCGTGGTATTCGGGAAGGTGGGAGGATAAATTTCTACCCGTTTCTTGACTTTCTGGTTGTTTTTCGCTACATTATATAGATACTTATCTATATGATTGGCGAACACGATAGATCAAAATATGATGCGGCTGATAATGCGCGGGAGCGGTATCGGGCCGGTTTTGGCGTAACCGAAGAGTTGGTGCGGGAAATTTCACGGCAGAAGAATGAGCCGGCATGGATGCTGGAAAAGCGTCTGCAGGCATTCGCATTGTTTTTAAAAACACCCCTTCCTCAATGGGGACCGGATTTATCGGGACTCGATCTGGACAACATTACCTATTTTGTGCGGCCGGATACCGATGAATCCGCATCATGGGAACAAGTGCCGGAAGATATAAAGCGCACGTTTGATCGTCTTGGCATACCGGAAGCGGAACGTACCGCGTTGGGCGGCGCGGGGGCGCAATACGATTCGGATGTGGTATATCACAATATAAAGGAAGAATGGGCAAACCGGGGAGTTGTGTTTGAAAATATGGACGCGGCGGTTGTAAAGCATCCTGATCTTGTGCGGCGTCATTTTATGACAAGCTGCGTACCGATAAATGATCACAAATTCGCAATGCTGCATGCGGCGGTGTGGTCGGGCGGCACATTTATTTATATACCCCCGGGCATCAAGGTAGCGTTTCCTTTGCAGGCGTATTTTCGCATGAACGCCGAGCGCGGTGGCCAGTTTGAGCATACGCTTATTATTGCAGACAAAGAATCGGAAGTTTCCTACATTGAAGGATGTTCCGCTCCTCGCTACATGACCAACGCGCTTCATGCCGGGTGCGTTGAATTGTTTGTGGGCGAGGGAGCTGCTATTCGGTACTCCAGCATAGAAAACTGGAGTTTGAATACGTATAACCTCAATACAAAGCGGGCGCTGGTAGAAAAAAACGGAACCATTGAATGGGTAAACGGCAATATGGGTTCGGGGACTACCATGCTCTATCCGGCAAGCATTTTGGCGGGGGAGGGCGCGCGTTCGGAGAGTTTGGGCATCGCGGTTGCCGGCCCCGGGCAGAATCAGGATACGGGCGCCAAGGTAATTCATGCAGCGCCTCGCACATCATCGGTGATACGCGCAAAGAGCATTTCGCGTGGCGGCGGCGTTGCGTCATATCGGGGGCTGGTGCGGGTATGCAAGCGCGCGGTTGATACTGTTTCGCATGTGGCATGCGATGCGCTTATTCTTGATGATGAATCGCAGTCGCACACCTATCCGTTTGTAAAAATGGAAAATGATTTGTCGGAACTATCGCACGAGGCGCGCGCGGGACGCATCGGAGACGATGAATTATTTTACGCGATGAGCCGGGGACTCTCGGAAGAGCGCGCGATACAAATGATTGTGGGCGGTTTTGTGGAAGAAGTTTCAAAAAAATTGCCGCTTGAATATGCGGTTGAGTTTAACCGACTTGTTGATTTACGGATGGAAAACGCTGTCGGATAATAAAGAACGCTATGACGCATATAGGAAAAAATTTAATAGAAGCGGAACAGCAGGCGGATGAATTGCGATCTTTGCTGAATGACGCGCCTGTTTTGATACAAGTTCCTTCCGGGCTGAAAGATCATGCTATTGATATATCTGACTACACGTCAGATGGCGGCGCGGGCGCGCGCGTTTCTGTTGCGGCTGGTAGAAAAAGTTCCGTGCGTTTGACGTTCACCAAGGAGATGCCTCGTGCACTTGAATTGAACATTGATCTTGCGGACGGCGCAACAGTGACCGTCGCGTTAACATGCAAAGTGTCGTCACCGGCGTTACGGATTATAAAAGCAGAGGTTGGTGTGAGCTCCAGATTCTTTTTGCGGGAAGAAATGCATATAGAAAGTTTTTTTTATTCGCGGTGTGATGTTGCCTTAAAGGGCGCGGGAGCTTCTTTTAAAGATGAAGTGCGGTATCGCGGCGGCGCGCGATCCGAGATAGACATGGAGCGCGCGGCATATCACACGGCTCCTGATACGGAATCTTTTCTTGATACGCGCGGTGTGGCGGAGGAAGACGCAAAAGTAAAATGGCGCGGCAAAGTGGTTGTGAAAAAACAAGCGGTAAAAGCATCCGCGTTTCAACGGCACGATGCCATTGTTGCATCACCTTCTGTTCAAATTGATTCGGCGCCTATTCTTGAAATACATACGCATGACGTTTCTTGCAAACACAGCGCTTCCCTTCGGCGCATGAAACCGGAACATTTGTTTTATTTCGGAAGCCGCGGGTTTAATGAAAAAGAATCCAGAAAAGAAATTCTTGACGGGTTTCTTGCATTGTAAACATGAAAAAAGATATTAAAAACGATTTTCCCATATTTAAGGCGCAGTCGGATGAGCGCCCGTTCGTTTTTTTGGACAGCGCGGCGGTAAGCCAGATGCCGCAGACGGTGATAGATGCCGTTTCGGAGTTTTACTCTACTTACAAAGCAAATGTGCACAGCGGCATATACGGTATCGGGATGCGGGCGGTGGAGGCATACGAAGGCGCCCGCAATGCGGTTGCGGAGTTTCTATCTGCCGACAGCAATGAAATTATTTTTACCAGCGGGACAACCGCGTCTCTTAATATGGCAGCGCGCATGCTGGAATCGCGCATAACGGCGGGAGATGAAATTATGGTATCAACAATGGAACACCATAGTAATTTCATTCCCTGGCAGGAACTTGCCAAAAGGACCAATGCAATTTTTATCATGCTTCCGCTTGAAAAAGATGGAACGCTTTCTCTGAATACCGTGCGCGCGATGGCAGGGCCGCGCACAAAAATAATTGCGATTACGCATGTATCGCATGCGACAGGCGCAGTGAACGATGTGCGCGAGATATGCCGCATGGCGCATGGAGTTGGCGCTTTGTGCGTGGTTGATGCCGCGCAAAGCGCGCCTCATATGCCCATTGATGTGCGTGATATTGATTGCGATTTTCTGGCATTTTCCGGCCAAAAAGTGCTGGGCCCGACTGGCACAGGGGTTTTATACGGAAAAGAAAAGCATCTTTGCGAGCTTACTCCCGTGATATTTGGCGGGGGAATGATACGGCATGTTAGCGCAGAAGATTCTACATGGGCGGATGCGCCGCAGAAATTTGAGGCAGGCACGCCGCACGCCGCAGGCGCTATCGGTTTGGGCGCTGCTCTATCATATATAGAAGGAATAGGCCGCAAAGAAATTATGGCGCATGAGCGGAATCTTGCCCGGATGGCGCGCCGCGCTCTTATGAATATGCCAGGTATTCATTTATACGGACCCGGCAATGAAAAGGAAACATCCGGCATCGTTTCTTTCACTGTTGAAGGAGCGCATCCGCATGATGTTGCGGAAATTCTTTCACGAGAGAATATTGCGGTGCGCGCTGGACATCATTGCGCGCTTCCCTTAATGAATCATTTTGGTATTTCAGGAACGATCCGCGCCAGTTTTTATCTGTATAACACGGAAGAAGACGTGGAACGGCTTGTTGCCGGCGTGCAAAAAGCAGGAGATATGTTTCAGGTGTAATATGGAAAACGAACTGTACAAAGAACATATTTTGAACCATTATCGGAATCCGCGAAACAAATATGCGCTCACGGGGGCCGGTGTTGTTGGAAAAGAGATAAATGCGCTATGCGGAGATGAAATTATTCTCTATGCGCATGCGGATGAGGATGGTGTGGTAACAACAATGTCGTTTACGGGCGAAGGGTGCGCCATAAGTCAGGCCGCCGCGTCTTTGTTTACGGAATATGCGAAAGGAAAGCGCATAAAAGAACTGCAGGAAATGACGCATGCCGATGTGGAACGGTTGCTTGGCATTTCATTGAGCACGGTTCGGGCGCGTTGCGCGTTGCTGCCCGTGAAAGCGCTTGGAAATCGAATTTCCAAGTAAAAATATGCAAAACACACTTGAACTAAAAAACATTTGTATTGCCGCAGGCGGAAAAGAAATTGTGCGCGGTGTTTCTTTGCGAATTGGGCAGGGGCGCGTTGTCGCTCTTATGGGGCCAAATGGTTCCGGGAAAAGTTCACTGGTAAATGCGGTGATGGGGCATCCGCGTTATGTCATTACGCAAGGACAGGTATTGCTCAATGACGAAGATATCACATATATTCCGCCGCATGAAAAAGCGCGAAAAGGCATTTTGCTTTCCATGCAGGACCCGCCGGCGCTTCCGGGCATTACTGTTTCTTCGTTTCTTCGGAACGCGTGTTCCGCGTTTACCGGGCGTGTTTTTTCGGTGATTCCGTTTCAGGAATTGCTTGAGACAGAAATGAAAAAACTGGGCATTGATATAAAAATGGCAGGGCGGCATGTGAACGAAGGGTTTTCCGGCGGCGAGAAAAAACGCATGGAAGCCTTGCAATTGGTTCTTTTCAAACCAAAATTTGCATTGTTGGATGAAACGGATGCCGGCCTTGATGTTGATGCGCTAAAAACTGTTGCCGAAACTATCAAGAGAGTGTCCGGAAAAATGGGGATATTGCTTATTACTCATTACACGCGGATATTGGAATATCTTACGCCGGATGAAGTGCATGTTTTGCGGGACGGCATTATTATGCGAAGCGGCGGCGGGGAACTTGCGGAAGAAATTGAGAAAATTGGATATAAAATTGAATGACTAGACCTGTCCCTTAATAAATTTTCAGC
>SBBS01000049.1 GCA_005239605.1 bacterium
CATTGAAGTCGCTTAATTTGCCATGCTTGCGCTTTTGTGAAACCGCCCATGCCTCACAGGCTGTGGGTGCGGCCGCAATTTCGGCAATAATCACAGGGTCTGTATTATGAATAGGCAGTTTATTGTGGTATCAATTTTATAGCGGGGCGGCATATACCCGCATTCACCCTCCCGCCAAAATTTGGTGGGAGGGTTCACTTCTCTAAAAACGCGCTAATCACAGACATATACTCCCGATATGCGGGGGAAAACTTTTTTGCAGAATCATAAAATCTCTTATAATCTTCCTCAAAATCATATTCATGAACCAAAATGTTGCGCAAACGGGCGCTCTCCGCAAGAATACCCGCAAGCTCTTTCGGAAGCACGTTAGCTTTCTCAAGTTCGGTGAACGATTGCCGGTAGGAATCCGGCGTTCTCTTTCCCAGTTCAGTCAGTATGTGGGTATTACAATCACTGGCAAGGTCAACAATCAACTGGAAATTGCGCTCAGCGGCCCGCACGGTAACAAACCCTTCTTCAAACACATCAAATGGCTTCTCAAGAAGCGAATCAAGTTCATCAAGCAGTAAGCGCAATTGCTCTAATTTTTTTCAATGAATTCGTGTGACATGCCGTTTAAGTGATTCATGGCGTGCTCGCCGAAAACGCGCGGTATCAAGATATCGTTTCCATGCGAGCGCCTTAAAACGAGTAAAATCAAATGCGCTGCCTCGTAAAAGTTTCCCCTCATTCGCAACTTGATGCTGCAGCAGCGGAGAAGCGTCCCACAGATCCACTATATCAACATCATCCTCGGAAACGCGCAAGTCTTTCGAGACCTGCGCCGCAACTATGCTCTCGTCTTTCATTATAAGAGGCCGATCTGCGAGCACGGCTATATCCGTATCGGACGTGCGCCCCTCCGTACCGCGCGCGCGAACCAAAAAGTATTACAAGCTTGATACCCGGAATAGAAGTATCCATACCCTTGTTATACCATCACTCTTTCGAGTTTTCAATGTCATGTGTAAATAATAATCGTGCATTCTCCGCCAACTGCCGGAACACTTCTTCTTCCGGCAGGTTTTTTATTTCGGCAATCTTACGCGCCACAAATTCCACATACAACGGCTCGTTCCGCTTGCCGCGATGCGGCACGGGCGTCACATACGGCGCATCCGTCTCCACCATAATGCGATCAAGCGGCGCGTTGCGGAGCACTTCGTCGTAATCGCGCGCAAACGTAATGACTCCCGTAAATGAGAGATAAAACCCAAGATCAAGAAATTGTTTGGCGATATTCCACGAGCCCGCGAAAAAATGAATGTCGCCGCCGATCTCTTCCCCATGCTCCTCGCGCAGAATCTGCAGAAGATCTTCATAGGCATTGCGGCAATGAATCATGAGAGGTTTTTTGACCTCGCGTGCCAGGCTTACCTGCTGACGAAACGTATCTGCCTGCATTTTTTTTACTTGCTCCATGCTATGTGTTCCATGCTCCATGACTCGGTAGTAATCCAGCCCGCACTCGCCTATCGCTGCGGTTTTGGGATGCAATGCCAGCTCTTTGTATGCGTTATAATCAAACACTTCAGGACGGGTATCATAACTCGGCACGCCTGCCTTTTGCTCGGCTTCCGCCGCATCAAAATGACCTTCAAACAGATGAATAGGATGCAAGCCAATGGCCGCATAGACGCCCGCGGGATATTTTTCTGCATACATCACCGCCCGGCGCGATGTGTCAATTTGCGAGCCCACGAGTATCATCCAGACACCTGCATCAAGCGTGCGTTTGATAACATCAGGGCCGTCGTTTTTGAAGGCGTTGAAGTTGATATGGCTATGGATGTCTATGAGTTTTGGAATCATAAAAAATTATCGCGCCAACCGCCCCACAACAGAGACTGTGCCGAAAATAAGCAAAGCAGGTATAAGCCAATCAATAACCGTCAAATACCGCGCCGCGCCCGCAGGATTTACAAATGTCCCATAAAAAATTTGAAGCGCGAGCAATACCCCCACCACCACAACAGCGAGCGCCCATGCAGTATACATAACCCCGGCTCTGCGCAACGCAACAGTAAGAAACAAAAAAATGAATATATGCAAGAGATAATACAGAGGAATAAACACGGCGCGCGGAATGGTATGCGTAAGATAAAGCGCGCCAAGCAAAAGAACCCAGCAAAACGCCGTACCGCTTATGACAAAAACCAACTGCATACGTTATTTATGAGAAAGGATTTCTTGTATTTTTTTACCCACGTCTTCAAGCGAATAATTCGCTTTGGTAAGATATCCCGATGCGCCTGCGCTAAGCGCCTCGGCAATTTCATCTTCCCCGTCAAGATTTGAAAAAATAAACACCGGGATGGACGCGGTAGCCGGATCTTGTTTTAAGCCTTTCAATACATCAAGCCCGTTCGCATTCGGCATTAAAATGTCCAGAAGTATCAGATCCGGTTTCCATCCTTGCAGCGCCGCGGTAATGCCGCTCGGATTCGGAACGCCTTTTACATCATATCCGCTTTGCTCAAAATATGTTGAAGCCAGGTTCAAAAGCGCGGGTTCATCATCCACTATAAGGAGTTTTGTGGATACATCTGCCATGTATTTCATAGTAGCATGTTCTCAAAATGAAAGAAACGCAAAAGGCAGAGAACTAAAAACGGTTACAATAAAGATATGATAGCTTATAAGCGCGTACGCGATACTACCCCCTGCAATACCCGCGCTCACCCATACCATGCCAACCATCCCGCCCAAAAACCCAAAAAACATGGTAAGCGGCATAAATGAAAGTATCAATATATTTGAAAGCGGGCTCACAAGAGATACGGCGCCGAAGTGATACAACAAAAGCGGCAATACGGTTATTTGAGCCGCGAGGGTTGTTACCATGTTATTTCGGAAACTGAACAATTCCGGCAAAAAATGGAATGTAGGTTCTAGACGCGGCGCAATGAATAAAAGCCCCGCGGTTGCCAAAAAAGAAAGCTGAAACGCGGCATCAAACCGAAGTATCGCGGGGTTATGCAACACCATGAGAGCGCCTGCAAACGTAAGCGCGTTCGGGCCTTGATAACGCCGCCCCTCTTTTGCGGCAAGAAGCACCAGCATACCCATAAGAGCCGCGCGCACAATGCTCGGCGAAGCGCCTGCCATCAAAGTAAAAAGAGTAATAACAACAAGAGACACCCAAAATGTTCCCTGCGGACTTATATAAAATCGCCGCAAAACGCGCGAAATGTTATCGGCGATGATAGTGATATTAAAACCGGAAAGCGCAATAATATGCGTTACGCCGGTAACCTGAAACGCCTCCAGGAGCCAAGCGGGAATACTCGAGCGCGAGCCTAACAATATGCCTTTTAAAAACGCGGCATGCGGTTCCGGAAAAATAGCTTCTATACTCCGCTCAAATGCGAGCTTGAATGAAAACAATACGCTTTTTATCCTGTTCCCGTGACCGGAAGATACAAATTCAATTTCCGGATAATACATAAGCGCGTAAATTTGATCTTTCGCAAGATAGCTCGGGTAATCAAATCCGGAAAATGATTCAGGAAGCTCCAGCTTTCCGCGAACTTTAATTTCATTTCCGTAACGAAACGCAGGATACCGATTTACAAACAACAATATGTTTCCTTCCGCCGCATGCGGGGTTTCGTTTTCGCCCGGCGCAACTCCAGTCACACGCAATACCAAGCGCGTGTTTTTTTCGCGTATATCCGGCACATCGTCTACTACCCCGCGTATAGTGATGGTATTTCCATCCGCATACGCAAGAACTGTCGCTTCCTCTTTTGCCGATTCATGCCAAGAAAATCGCGCGACCCCGCATGCAAACAC
>SBBS01000044.1 GCA_005239605.1 bacterium
TTGAAGCGCTAGCAGGGCTCACGCAAGAAATTTTCACCAAGCCCCGGCCAGATTTCGGGAATTTTTAGCCGAAAATTTATTAAGGGACAGGTCTAATGAATACATTGCCTTTTTCCATAAAAGAATCCCTTATTTTTGGCTGGGAAGCGTTTTTGGCTCATTACACGGTGTTTGTGCCGATAGTGTTTTTAAGCATGGCCATTTCTTTTGCAAATGATTATATTGCAAAACACGAACTTGGCAGCATAATAATTTACAGCGCATTTTTGCTGGGCACGATTGCGCAGATTGTTCTAGGAATGGGTCTTACAAAAATCGCATTAAAAATTACGGCGGGCGAAGCAATAGCGTTTGACGATGTGTTTTCAGCAACACATCTATTTTTTAAGTACGTTGGCGCAAATTTTCTTTACATGCTTACGGTTTTTTTCGGTTTTTTTCTACTTATTTTCCCCGGATTTTTCTGGCTGGTGTCCTATTGGTTATTTCAATATATTCTCATTGATAGGGAAACAGGCGTTTTTGCTTCCCTCGCGGAAGCAAAACGATTGTCGCAGGGTGTGCGCTGGGTGTTGTTCAAGTTTATAATGGCAGTAGTTGGGCTCAACATTGCGGGGGCTTTGATTTTTATGGCAGGCTTGTTTTTTACCATACCAACAACGGTCGCAGCCGCCGCGTACGTGTATCGCGCGCTTCGGAAACGTTTGGAACCGGAACGCATTTTAGAGCAGACAAACATAGTCATGCAAGCAACAAAGTGAAACAAAATTCATCCAGGCCAATTCGTATTGTTATTTTAGGCGCCGGGTTCGCCGGCGTATACGCCTATTTGCGTTTGCACGAACTTTTGCATGAAAACGCAGAAAAACAAATTACGCTCATAAGCGAGCGGGATCTTTTTATGTTTACCCCCCTGATACATGAAGTGGCTACCGGCACATTGCTTCCTTCCAGCATCACGCAATCAATTCGATCATTGCCTCCGTGCTGTATGCATCGTTTTATTGAAGCGCGCGTTCTTCGCATTGATGCCGATGCAAAAAAAATTTTTATCCATCACATAAACCCTGAAGCGCCTGCTCCAGGAATTCATATAAAAGAAATATCCGAAGAAGAAGCGCTGTTTGATTATTGTATTGTCGCGCTCGGTTCCGGAGTCAATTTTTTCAATGTGCCGGGCGCAAAAGAGCATGCGCTTACCCTTAACACTCTGGAAGACGCGCGCCGCGTGAAGAACCGCGTTATTGAAAGCTTTGAGCAAGCACAAATTACAAAAAGCGAGGCGGAAAAACAACGGCTTCTGCGATTTGTGATTGTGGGCGGAGGCCCCACCGGAGTGGAGCTCGCGGGAGAACTGGCTGATTTTATCCATAGCGAATTAAAAAAAGCATTTCCGCTTCTGCATCCTTATGCGGAGATTCGCTTGTATGAAGCGCGCGAACGATTTATGTGTTCCGCGGATGAATGGTTTGGAGAACGCGCCTTTCAGATTCTTTCGGCTAAAAAACATGTACTGGTATTTTGCGCCGCGCCGCTGTCTGAAGTATCTTCGGAGGGAATTCGCGCCGGTGAAGAGTTCATTCCCGCAGGCACGATAATTTGGACCGCGGGAGTACAAGCACGGAACATAGATATTGTTTCAAAAAAACGCATACCAAAGGATATAAAATCTCGGCGCATAAAGGTTAATGAATATCTGCAAATTTCTTCTTATCCGCATGTGTTTGCAGCGGGAGACTATGCGTGGATTGAAGCAAAGGAGGGCGGCCAGCCCTATCCTATGCGGGCGCAATTTGCCGTGCGCGAAGGGGAGATATCCGCTGAGAATATCACGCGTCTGATGAACAAAAAGCCCTTGAAAGAATTTTTTTGGCGCGACAGGGGACTTCTTGTCTCCATCGGAAAAGGGACCGCGCTTGCCGAAATATTTGGAATTCAATTTTCTGGAGCGTTTGCGTGGATAATATATCGCGCGGCATATCTTTTAAAAATCGTTGGACCGCGGGCTAAATTCCGTATGGCTCTTGAATGGGCGCTTAATACCTTTCTGCCGCGGGACATATCAAAGTTATAAGGAATCATCTCTTATATCCGAACATCTGTCCTTATGCTACTATGGTAATAGTAAGAATTATAAGGTTAAAACGTCCTCTATGGCAGGTGTGGAAAATAAAGAACAGCAGATATTGGCCGCTTATGATGCTTATGCGGATGCTCTTTTTCGCCATTGTTATTTCCGTTTATACGATCGGGAAGAAGCGAAAGATGTGGTGCAAAACGTGTTTATGCGCGCGTGGGAGTATGTATCCGACGGCAATACTATTGAAAATACGCGGGCATTTTTGTATCGCGCCGCAAACAATCTTGTTATTGACCATGTTCGGAAACACAAATCATATTCATTAGACGCTTTAAAAGAAAAGGGATACGACCCGGAGGACCGCGCGGTAGACGTATCACGGATTACAGATATTGTATCAGGACGGGAAATCATGCAAGTGCTTCATAAACTGGAGGATCCGTATCGGGCGGTAGTGATAATGCGTTACATTGACGACTTGATGCCGCGCGAAATCGCATCAGTTTTGGGCGAAACGGAAAACGTGATTTCCGTGCGGATTCATCGGGCTGTAAAAAAAGCAAGGCAATTATGGGAAGGTGAATTCATACATGAAGCATAAAGATATACAAATCCATATGACGCATGCCGCACTTGCCCCGGAGGAAAAAGACATGCTTCGACAGGAGATTATCCGCCGTATGCGTTTATCGAATGCGGCGCGCCCCGCTTTTGGTTATGGACATTTTTGGCGCCATCTGCGAATTGCGGCAACCAGCGCCATAAGCGCGGCGCTTATCGGGGTCGGCATTTCATACGCAGCTGAAAACGCTCTGCCCGGCGATATATTGTATGCCGTAAAAATAGAAATAAATGAACGCATGCGCACTTGGATTGCCCTGTCTCAGGAAGCGGAAGCGGAATGGACGGTTACTCGCACCACGCGGCGGCTTGAAGAATTGGAGCGTTTGGCAACAGCAGGAGATTTAAACGATATAGTGCGGGATCAAATTGCAACGCGCCTTGAACAAAATACGGAAGATGCAAATAAAGCAATTGAATCGCTCAAGAAAGAACAGATAACCGCCGCCGCAAACACAAGCTCGCGTTTGGAATCATCTCTGCGTATTCATGAGCAAATGCTTATGCAGGTTGCCGAGGAACGCGCGGATGTTAGTTCGCAAATTCATATTATTCTTGACACCGTTCGCAAAAAAGCGGAAAGTGTTTCAGAAATAAGGCAGGAGATAGAAAAGGAGCTTGCGAATATAAAGACAGACGAGTTTGCCAAAGATGCAGCTTTGGAAAATGTGGATGCAACGAGCACGCTTCCGATAGAAAACATTGAAATAGAAGAACAGAAGAAGAAAAGGGAAGAAATTAAAGAAGCTGATGGCAACATAGAAAAAAATGATCTATAATCGAAGAATGTTGCGTTCTGCAAACATGAGATCTGCCTATTCTTACAATGAGTATTGCTGTTTTTTAACTCGCAGGGAAACAGAGCGCATGGAAGAATTGGCGCGCCGGCTTTTCGGCAAGCGCGTTGTGTCAAGGTCTGGATTCTGAGCTTGGTGAATATCCCCAATTCCTCAAACAAAAAGGCGTGAATCTTGCACAATGAAGATGTCGCTCTCATTACAAGAATCACGTCTTTTATATGTTTTATCGTATACCCATGTTTACTCGTTTTCAATAGACCTGTCCCTTAATAAATTTTCGGCTAAAAATTCCCGAAATCCGGCCGGGGCTTGGTGAAAATTTCTTGCGTGAGCCCTGCTAGCGCTTCAAAA
>SBBS01000055.1 GCA_005239605.1 bacterium
CTTAATAAATTTTAGAGTGAAATTTCAGAAATATGAGATGGGGCGCCGGTGAAAATTTTGAAGCGCCAGCAGGGCTAACGCAAGAAATTTTCACCAAGCGCCGGCCGGATTTCGGGAATTTTTAGCCGAAAATTTATTAAGGGACAAGTTTATTGTATGCACGATAGCGCATCTTATGCACGGAGTCAATAAAAAAATAAAAAGCTCCGCAATGCATTTTTGCAAAGGGAGCGCCGGCGAGTTAAAAGTTAAGAGGAAACAGAATATCTGCTAAGACGAAATTTTTCGCTATTTTTAATGTACCACGCGATTGTTTCCTGGATACCTTCTTCCAGCGAGATGCAAGGTTCAAAACCAAGAAGCGAAAGCGCGCGTTTTGTGTCTAGCACGCGCGCGCGGTCACCCAACGCCTGCTCTCCGCTCCAGTTAACCATAATTGGATGATGGGAAACGCGAGAAACATGTTTAAGAATTATATCCGCCAAATCGCGAATACTCACACCTGTTCCGGAGCCCAGATTAACCGGTTGCTCAATACCCCATTTTGCCGCAAACAGCATGCCGCGCGCCACGTCACGCGCATGGATAAAATCGCGTACCGCTGAACCGTCCCCTTTCATCTGGATCACCCTGTCACGCACCGCTTGCCGAATAAGAGCCGGCACTACCATCGCCGCCGGAGACCAAAAATCATCCCACGGACCGTATGTATTTGCAGGCCGCACAATGGAAATCTTCATGCCATACTGCTGCCGACATGCTTCCGCGTGCACCTCCCCCATCCGTTTTGCCCAACCGGCATACCAATCGTTCCCAGATGGATTGCCTGTCCACATATCTTCCTCGTAAAAAATTTCCGCGGGGGGATAGACCGCGAGCGAACTTGCAAGAAGCACACCATCCACATGGCAAGCCGCAGCAGCCGCGAGCATATTCACATCCAGCAATAAATTATGCCGGAATGCTGTTTCCGGGTTGTCTCGCATCCACGCGGGCGAGCCCTTCACACAAAGAAGATTGAACACATAATCCATACCGCGGCATGCCGCGAGGCAATTTGAGTATTCAAGAAGATCAAGATCGCGCCATGATGCCGTCTGCAGAGGTACCCGACTTGGATCATCACGCGACACAATGTGCACGCGCGCACCCTCCGCAATCAGCAACTCAACCAATGGAATGCCGATAAGCCCTGTTCCGCCTGCCACAAGCGCTTTTGCGCCTGAAAAATCCCGCATATATCTGTCTCCTTTCGGTTTTTCAATTCCTCCAAAGGATAGCACAAATCAGGAAACCTATCAACAAAATAGCGGGCTCCTATTACTTCATCATGAAAGAACTTTTCGTGTGCTGATTTCCCGGCGTTTGCGATCAAGTCCGGGAAAAAACGGGCAGCCTTTTGTAATATATGGAATATGAAGAACTGGTCGGGACCTATCCAGTGAACTGTTTGGATATGATCCGTGAATAAGGTTGCCATGCATAATCAGCGCAGAACCTTGTTTCAAAAAAATATCTTCTCGCCGATATTCCGACGGTATCCGCTTTATATTATAACCCGGATTTGTCCCAGGCTTTTCATGCAAACTAGGAACACGTTCCGCTTCTAACAGAGATTCGCGATGTGACCGCGGATATACAAATATACAACCATTCTCTCTATCTTCATCAGTACACGCGATAGAAGAATTTACGTATGCGCCATAAGGCGAACGCGGATATGCGTTGTCTTGATGAGGATTCCAAGCTTGAGAAGCATAAGGACTAGCGGCGCGCTTAAAAAGAAACATTGTTTGAAGAGCTGCCACTTCTCCGCCTTGCAGCGCCTCCAGCGCGCTTACTATTTTTGAATTTCGTATGACTGCATAGATTTTTTCTGAATCTTCCGGAGTTACAGCTATACGTTCAAGCAAATTCCCTTGTTCAGCCTCAGGATATTCTACATATCCCCGCTGTAAATTCATCACCGCGCGAAAATCGGGCATAGCATATTTTTCGTACGTCGCAACGATATCGTCACATTCTCCGGATGTAAACACATCCTTCAAAATCAAGTATCCGCTATCGCGATACGACAAGACATCTTCCCGCAATAACTGAGAATTATCATTTTGCATACAAACTTCCTTTCTTTCATGCTGTTCCATTTGAACTCTCCTATTCGATGGAAATCATTTCAAAATAACTACTGTAATCAATCGGCGGAATGGGCGTGCCATGTTTTAGAAACGCTTCTTTGCGCGCCTTTGTTTCCGCAAATGTGCCGCGCGGCGCCGCAAGCGCCGTTTTGCCAATTTTGCGCCATTTGTCCCACGAAATAAAATTCCGCTTCCAATTAGAAACCCCCTCGCTTCCCGAAACCGGAATATCGCTTGGGAGAAACTGCGCCGGCATGAGCCGAAAATCCACAGACACGCGTATGCCGCCGCCTTTCTTCATGGTTTTGTGCAATAGCAAAGGATCAACGACATATAACATGCCTGTATTCCATGTCACTTCGTATTGCGTTATGAGACTTTTGTCTATTTGCACAGCGCCATGCTCGTAGTCAGCAAACTGGCGCACCAAAGGGCTCAAGTGCTGGCGTGGAGTTTCAAAAAATTCAACACCTGTGCATATAACATCGCCCAACACCGGCAAGAACATTGAAAACACCGACGGAGGCTCTCCGTTCCACGCGTCAAGATGAAGTTTCGCTGTTGCATACGGACGCCCGTCCACCGCCTGATCCGGCGTACCATCTACCAGCCGCACAATAAGCGGCATATGGACAAAACTCGTACGCAATCCTGCACGAAACGACTCCAGAATATCCACCACAGCGGAATGGATGAGGTTAAACCAGAGAGCATTCTCACGCTGAGGAAGCACAACACCATTCGGCGTCCTATTAGGAAGACGCAGTAGAGCTTCTCCCGGGTAACCTGCAATCGAATTTTCCTGAACATACGGAATATCTATCGCGCCGCACGTTTCTCGCAGTGATGCAAGAAGATATCCGCTGACAGCAAGTTCAAGCGCATGAAAAAGATGGTTATCAATCCGGAACCCGCAAAGAAGAGGAAAATCATCCACGGGATCGCATATCTGCACAAAATCATGCAGACGTTGTGATCTATCGTTCCAATCGTTCACACCTTTTCTCCTTTCTATCAAGGCTTTCCTCTTCTATATCACCTATGATTATCTGTGTCAACGCAATGAATAAGAGCCTGTTCAAAATCTCGCGGTACCCGCGAGATTTTGAACAGGCTCTAAGTGAACATCAGTCGGATAAGCGCTGTGCGCGGCACATCATCAAAGATATTAACCACCTCATCCGCCTCTTTTAATATCTCTTTAGAAACCGTCGATGCAATTGCGATGCAATACGCGCCCGCCATTTTTGCCGCTTGAATTCCTAACGGCGCATTCTCCACTACTATGCATTCTTCTGGCCGCAAACCCAACCCACGCGCGCCCGATAGATAAGGATCCGGATACGGTTTGCCTCGACCCCCCGTTTCGCCCGTAACAATCGTAGAAAACTTTTGCAAGATCGGCTGCGGCAGTGTTTGCTCCAATCGCGCACGCGATGCGGCTGTCACCACACCAAAGGGAATGGAAGCATCCGATAATTTTTTTATAAACTCTTCTACCCCCGGGTAAAGTGAAAAAGAGTGATTTTTTATATAGTATTCGTCTTTCTTGCGAACAAGTTCTTCTGTGTCCCTATCCCCTCCGATGCCATGCATATCACAAAGCGTTGATGCAACATTCTGCAAACGAAGCCCCTCCAACGGATAAAATTGTTCGGGTTTAATTTCTTTTCCAATATCCAAAAACACGCTCCGCCATGCATGAAAATTATCTTCCATCGTACGCGCCAATACGCCGTCGAAATCGAATAGAATTCCCTTGAATTTTTTTATAGAGGCTTCCATACGATGTAAGAATATCCTTCAATGTATAAACTGCCAAATGGTATCCGATGCATGCGCTCAATTTGTAAAACGCCCTTTTTTTCCAGATTTTGCAGTGATGTCGCATACCCGCGTAAATAATTGCGTTCCTCAATAAAAGCGAGGACAACATTATCCATCGGATTATGTTTATCAAATAATTCCTGAATGTGTTCTATATGCACCACGCGTTTTGGTTTTGCCCGAAGCAAATATTGAAGAAACGGCTCAAAATCCCTCCCAAGCTGTTCCAAAGCTGAAAATGTAAATACAGCGCTATCCTTTATATGAAATGCGTTTTGCGGTGGAGAAAACATATCAAACACGCGCCCTTGCATATTCCAGTTGTTCTTTTTTGCCAGAAGATCAATGATTGTTTTTGAGTGTGTTATCCAATCAAACCCATGGAGTTCTTTTTCAGGAAAACGTTTTGCAAGATACGCAAGATCAAGACCTGTTCCACATCCAAACTCGTTTATAATAGAAGTGTCTGCCAGATATGTTCCAAATAACCACTCCCGATATATTTCCCGCCAATTTTTCTCGAAATGAGGATCAACCGGCATAACATAAGCGCCATTCAAACGCACTGGCCGGTTCTTTCTTATATACTTCGGAGTCAATGCGGCAAGACGGTAACCCGCCGCGGCAAACTCACGCATATTCTCTTCCCATCCGCGTTGCCACCGCTCTTTTGCAGATGCTCCGGAACGCGTAAATTCATGCGCATCATTTTTTTGATTGATAGTTTGGATAAGTGTATTCTGCTCTTTTGGGGATAGCAAACGGTATCTAAAATCATGCTTTGTGATAAGCGCGCGGCATGTTGATGATATAGTATCCGTACGAACGCCAAAAAGCTGCGCAAAATCTTCAACCGTTAAAGTTGGGGTTGGTTCACGCATTGGCTAACTTGAGTATTTCTCGCATCCAATCCCCCATGTGCTTGTAATGCGGGCTTGTGACCACTTTTCCGTCTACCACCACCGGGGCATCAACATACTCCGCGCCCGCGTTTTCAATATCATCTTTAATGCTGTAGTATCCGGATATTTTTTTCCCTTTTACGATCTTTGCGGAAATAAGCATTTGCGTACCGTGGCAAATAGCGCCAATCACTTTTTCTTTTTCATAAAAATCGCGAACGGCATCAATCGCCTCTTTTTCCTGCCGGAGATATTCCATGCATCGAGCGCCTCCGGGAACAATTAAAATTTCGTATTCATCTGCTTTAATTCCGTCGAGGCCTCGTGTAGGCGCCACCTTACATCCAATGACGCCAAATACCGTTTCTTTATCTTTTACCGCAACATCAACTTCATATTCCGCTTCCAGTAAACGATAAAAAGGATAAATATATTCCGGGTCTTGCACAAATTTGCCCGTGATGATAAGCGCTTTTTTCATACAATGCGAGTAATAAATAAAAATTCGCTTTCTTGAGGCAGCATTATGTTAACACCCTCGCGCACCTCTTCTTTATTCATAACATCTCCCACGCCAAACACCAACGCGTTGGCTGCGTCTGCCAAACCGCCCTTCAACACCCCGATAACATCCGCGGGCATGGAAAAAAATGTTTTCCGGAATTCCTCATCATTTTGATACCGCGCGACAACAAGTTCAAACTCCCCTATGCGCCAAGAAATTCCGTAGGTATTTTCATGAAAATCGCAATGCGCCGTGCCATCAAGCTCCGCGTAACAAGAACTGCCTTCGTATCCTTTACCCGCGCGCCCATAGGCGTCAACCGCGCGCACCAAATCTTTTTTATTTGCGGGAGTTTCGGTTTCAATAGCGGTAATTCCTTCGGGCAATACCGCCGCTGTTGAATGAAACACTCCTTTATCTATTAAAAAACCGTCGCCCGCTTTTAGAGTATAGGTATCGTGCAATGTACTGCATTCCGCAACACCTGAAAGTATCGCGAGAGATGTTTTTTTGTTCGGATGGCAATGAAGAGAAGTTTTATATCCGTGTTTTATGCGCAATACCCACACCGCAACATCCGGCGTGCGATATAACAGATATTCATGCCCCCATGGTTTTTGAATCAACACCTTTGAGTAATCAAAAAAATCATCCTGCTGGTCTGTAGGATTCCATGCGGCAGCCAAAAGCCGCTCTTTGTCTTTCTCGGAAATTGCCAAACGGCGAATCATATCGTGCTTTAGACCTGTCCCTTAATAAATTTTCGGCTAAAAATTCCAGAAATCCGGCCGGGGCTTGGTGAAAATTTCTTGCGTGAGCCCTGCTAGCGCTTCAAAATTTTCACCGGCGCCCCATCTCATATTTCTGAAATTTCACTC
>SBBS01000072.1 GCA_005239605.1 bacterium
AGACACAGTATACAATACTGTTGCAACAGAGAGGCGGCGGGATAAAAAACAACACCGGTTACGCTCAAAAAAATCCCGCATGTTGCGGGTTTGTTTGACGAGTAATGGTATTTGGGCTAGGGAATTGTTAACGTTTTATATGTGCGGCCAATTAGTTTTGAACGTTGAAAGTTGCGCACCCCATAGGACTTGCGCATTTCCTTCCAATTCTTCTATAAGCAATAATCTAAAAAATTTCTTTTCATCATAGAGAAATAGAAATGGTTTTACGCTGTCCTTGGAGGGATACTCTGTTTCACCAGTGGTTATGATATGCACCGGTTTTCCGGCGGCAACGCGCGGCGCTACGAGTTTATGCAATTTATTAGGAAGCGCTTGGAAGAGAAAATTCATATTTGTTGTGCGTAGCCGAAAGATTATTGCCACATACACATGTTTTCTCGTAATGATATACACTTGAGGCGCAACATGGCGCCGTTCCATCTCCTGTGCTAAAAGCAATATCTTGGGGATATCATTTTTTTGGTAGAGTATCTCAATGCTTGGATAATACTCTCTTGTAAGTATATCCATACTTTTTCCGACACGGAGCCATTTTGCTTGTGCTTTCCAAATGATATAAAAATCACGGCCGGGGGATATGAGTACATCCATACCGCATCCTTTCCCATTGGTTCAAAGATTTTATTCAATCATACGCATGCAGGAGAAAAAATCAAGGCGCTTTGCGTGGATGCGGGAGTAACGTAAATGAGGGATGCTGGAAATTGATGAAACGAGGCGGCGGAGTCAAGGACGCTTATGCTTTGCGCGGCAAGAAATAAGCTGCTATAATTGCTTTACGATGAACCAAAAAGGATTTATTTCCATAATTACACTCATTGGAATCGTCATACTCTTCGGCATTGCGGGGTATATTCTTACAAACACGCAGATACCGGTATCACTGCCGATCCCAGCGCCCGTTCCAACACCGGACGCGCCTGTTATTGAGCGGATTGTCCCTGAAGAAGCAACCTTTGGAGCGCAGGTTTCTATTATTGGTTCTGGTTTTACGCCCGACAAAAACTCTCTCCATTTTGGCGCGGGTTTTGCGTATCTCAACAATCTTACTTCATCAGATGGGAAAACAATACTATTTACGCTTCCTGATTCGTTTGATACTTGCAACCCCGACGGGAGCGCATGTGCCGAGTTTTTGAGCCGGCCTGTTCCCGGACAAACATACGAAGTGGCGGTTATCAACGCAAACGGCACAAGCAATGCTGTGAATTTTACCGTCGCGCGCGCGCGGGTGACTTCGGCTCCCGGTTCTGTCCCTTACAACGAAGATGGAACGTGCCCTCCCGGATATATAAATTACGGTGTTCCTCTTATGTGCGTTACGCCGGAATATGCGGAATACTGCAAAACCAACCCTTGCCCCATTTGTCTTGCCGCAAACACTCTCATTGATACGCCTTCAGGCTTGGTATTGGTAGAGGATTTGCAGGTTGGCATGCCTGTCTGGACCATGGATTCTTCCGGCGTGCGCATGGTTGGCGTTGTCATGAAAACATCGCGCGTGCCGGCGCCGCCCGCACATGAGATGGTTCATTTGATACTTAATGACAGCCGGGAATTATTCGCCTCCTTCGGCCACCCGATTATTGACGGACGCATTGTTGGCGACCTCGCGGCAGGCGATCTGTATGATGGCGCATCTGTTGCAAGCGCCAAGCGCGTTCCGTATGGCAACAGCGCAACATACGATATACTGCCGTCCGGCGATACGGGATTCTATTGGGCTAACGGTATTCTTCTTGGGAGTACGCTCCGTTCTAAAGACCTTTTGCAAGAATCAAATTAACCATCAACAAACGAAAATTAAATCCTTGTTTATTTATAAACGATATTGTACAATATGCAATATCGTTTTTCTTTTTTATGAACGTGCCGTTTGAGACAATTATGGGGGGTGTTGTTGGCGTTTTGGTTATCGGCATTATTGCGCTTGCGTTGCGGTTGTGGCGAGTGGAAAAGAAACTACGGCTGTTTTTTTCAGGGAAAGACGCAAAAAGTTTGGAAGAGGTGTTTGTGCTGCTGCGGAAAGAAATGATGGAGGCGCGAAGAACTTTGCAGGAAGTAGACGCGCGCATACGGGAAGCTCGCGAGCGATTACGCGGGAGCGTGCAGAATGTGGGTATTGTGCGGTTTAACCCGTTTCGCGATGCGGGCGGGGACCAAAGTTTTTGCATTGCGCTTTTGGATGAAGGGCGCAACGGAGTTGTGATTTCAAGCCTCTATTCTCGCGATGGCGTGCGCGTGTACGGGAAGCCTATTAACGCCGGTAAATCTACTTATCAGCTTTCCGGCGAGGAACAGGAGGCAATTCAGAAAGCTTTACAAGCAAACTAATTCAAAATTCAAAAATCAAAATGCAAAATTTTGGTATCGCTCCGCGATATATAAAAATAATTCGCCAAAGGCGAACACCGTAATTTTGAATTTTGCACTTTGCATTTTGAATTAAAACTATTATGCAAAGTGCCGGAGAACACAAAACAAATATAAATTTTGATTTAGTCCCACGCCCTCCCGTAGTGGTGATCATGGGCCATATTGATCATGGAAAAACAACTTTGTTAGATTTTATACGTTCCTCAAACGTGGCGGCTGGCGAAGCGGGAAGCATAACTCAGCACATCGGCGCGTATGAAGTTGAGCATGCCGAAAAAAAGATAACGTTTCTAGACACGCCCGGCCACGAGTCGTTTTCGCGCATGCGGGAACGAGGCGCGCGCGTTGCCGACATCGCAGTCATTGTGGTGGCTGCCGACGAAGGTGTAAAACCCCAGACAATCGAGGCAATTCGCGCGGCAAAAGAAGCTAGTATTCCGTTTCTTGTTGCGTTAAATAAAATAGACAAACCCGCAGCGGATACAGATAAAACGAAAGGAGAGCTTGCCAAGCATGATGTGTTGGTGGAAGGGTGGGGCGGGAATGTGTCGGTTGCCGAAATATCGGCGAAAACCGGCGTGGGTGTTGCCGAACTGCTTGATTTGATTCTTCTTGCCTCCGAAATGGAAGAACTTACCGCTTCTTCTGATTCTGCGGGAAGCGGTGTGGTGATTGAGTCGCATCGTGATCGGAAGCGCGGCGTGGTGGTGACACTTCTTATAAAAAACGGCACAGTTCGAAAAGGCGATTGGATACAAAGCGGAACAGAATGCGCTGTTATCCGCGTTATGGAGAACAGCGAGGGGAAAGCGATTGAGGAAGCAACATTTTCAAGCCCGGTACGGGTGCTGGGGTTTTCTTCGCCGCCTGTGGTGGGGAATGCGTTTCAGATATGCGTGAATAAAAAACAGGCGGAAGAGGCGGTAAAATTATCCGCTGTGCCTGCGGCTGTTTTGCCGAACGGCGAACCAACTGCCGGAGAAGGCGTGCTGGTGGCGCCGCTGATAATTAAAGCGGATGTAGCAGGTTCTTGTGAGGCGTTGGAAGGGGAAATAGAAAAATTAAACAGCGAATCGCTTGCAATAAAAGTTCTTCGAAGCGACATCGGCGACATAGCGGACGATGATGTAAAAACGGCCTCGGGGTTGCCGGGGTCTGTTATTATCGGGTTTAAAGTGAAAGTATCCGCCTCGGCAGAAACATTGGCCGAACGCTACGGTATTGTTATTTATACGGCGGACATTATTTATGAATTGATTGACTGGCTTCGCGCGGAATTTGATCGCAGGATGCCAAAAGAACGCGCGCGGACGGAAATTGGCGCGCTGCAGGTTTTGAAAGTGTTCAAAAAGGAAGAAAAGTCTATCGTGTTTGGCGGCAAGGTGCTGCGCGGTATAATTAAAAAGGGCGCGCTGTTTGAAGTAAAGCGCGGAGAAGAGGTTTTGGGAAGCGGCATCATTAAAAATGTGCAGCAAAGCAAGCTGGATGTAAAAGAAGCGGAGGCCGGTTCTGAATGCGGCCTGGCCGCGTCATTTTCAGGCAAGCTCGCCGCGGGTGATGTCATAGACGTGTTTAAGGAATATGAATCCCGTTAGAGATCGAACACATGTTAAAACAATACACTAGACCTGTCCCTTAATAAATTTTCGGCTAAAAATTCCCGAAATCCGGCCGGGGCTTGGTGAAAATTTCTTGCGTGAGCCCTGCTAGCGCTTCAAAA
>SBBS01000054.1 GCA_005239605.1 bacterium
TGAAGCGCCAGCAGGGCTCACGCAAGAAATTTTCACCAAGCCCCGGCCGGATTTCGGGAATTTTTAGCCGAAAATTTATTAAGGGACAGGTCTATTATAAAATTACAAAATAATTGAACGACCGTTCAGTTTTTTTGTAAAAGGTGAGGCGCTCTTTCATCGACATATCAGTATATGGCACTGGCGGCAAGAACTTTTTTCTTCAGCGAAAGAATGCCGGAAATCTGCTCTGGCGATTTATGTCGTTTGAGCTCTCCAGTGACGAACTGCAGAAGCCACCTCCGCATGACATGGATGCTGTCCATCGCGGCAATCCGTTTCATCCGCTTACGGCGACGCATTTCCCTTACATCGTATCCGTCTCTGCCTCCGTATGCCGCGACATGTCCGCCAACCGAACTGATATCATTGCCAATTGTACGGGCAATCTTGCTTAAAGAGTGGCCGACTTTTAGCATACGCGAAATGCACGTCCAATTCTCTGGGCCAATATGTGTGTATGACATACTGGCTATTTAATCAGGGGTTGCAGTTAGCCTGCAAACTTAGTTGCGGTTAGAGTGCTAATTCACACTGCTAGTACGAGCTCACACACCCGAGTGATAATGGTTTTCCATATCCGGATGTGCCAAGCCGAGCTGTCCCCAACGCCCTACGGGCGTGTGTAAAGCTCGGCTAGTCACAATCCTTGCGCTTATTCGAGATTGTGAGGGGTTACCCATAAAAAACTTGCAAAAGTATATATTTTATGGTATAAATTTTTATAAGGAAATAACACAGTATTTTGAAAACAAAATAAAAGGAGGGTACATTACATGACCAAGCGTATTGTTCTTGTCATTGGTTTTTTGCTGCCAGCGTTTGCCGTCTCCGTTATAATGGCCCATCGCACCGCTATTGGGCCGCTAGAAGATGCTTTGTGGGAGGAGCTTCCGGGAATTACGCATGTAGTTGACGAGCTTGGGTATGCGATTCCAACACCCATCCCCGTAATTCTTTCATGGAACCATCCTATCGGCAAGAAAGAATTGCTTTTTCTTCGCGAATACACGGAATATCTTAAGCGCAATCTTTCGCCCGGGTGGGAAATATCTTCTCTCGCAAATTATCAAACGAGAACGTGGGATGAAAGCTGGGGCGAAAAAATGGAGCAATGGTCTCCGTATGTAAACCTGATGCTAATTGCGGCGGATGAGTTTTCTATGGAAACGTGGGAAAAACAAATTGCCGCCAATCCGTCTGTATACGGGAAATATGTGGACAAAAAATTTCAGTATCTGACCATTCAAGCGGGGCCGCCGAAAAACATGAATATGTTTCAGGCAATTCGCGAATTCCGCCGCGTGGCACAGCGGAATTATCCGCCAAAAAACACTACCTGGTATGAATATGCCCGCTACTATGTAAGTGATTACCTTGATGCGGATTTTACGCCCTATCGCGAAATTGGCTGGCCGGAAATTCTGGTAGGAAGCACATCCGCCGTAGAAACGCTTATTACATGGGCGTTTTTCGTGGATGTGGACATCAAGATTCTTCTCGGGTACCTGCTGCTTCTCCCGTTTTTGTTTCTGGTATTCCGAGATCCGGAGTACGCGCTTCCGGTATGGCTCGGGACGCTTTTTGCGTTTCTTGCCGCGCTTGCGAGCATTTGGCCGCTTTCCCTTCTCCACATGCGCTATTCCGTTTTTCTTCTGCCAACACTGGTGGGAGGAGTAATGATTGCGTCTCTATCGTTCAACGCGCAGTTGATGGAAGATATCAAGCGAGGAGGCGGCGCGCGTTCTTGGGCGGAATGGAACATAAAAACGGAATCCGTGAAAAAATCCGTGCTCCATATTTTCCGTCTAACGCTTATCTGTTTTGCGTTATTCGGATTTTTTTACCAATCGCTTTGGATTGCCATTGTAATGGACACCGTTCTTGCAATAGGCGCGTTATGCGCGCTGATGACGCAACGGTTCGTTCTTCCCGCGCTCTATTTTTTCATAAAAGAACGCAGCTGGCGTACGCCAAAAATTGTCGCATGGTCTGCTGATGCGTTTGAAAACATGCACGCGCGGCTTTTGGAACAAAAAGTATCCCGCCTAAACCGCGTACCCCGATGGAACGGAATCATGATTCACGGCGCGCTTCTTGCTTCCCTGCTCGCCGCCGGCATGCTTGCGTTTCGCGGGTATATTGATACTAATTCCCGCCAGATTGAATTTCTTGGAAATTCCAACGCGAAAACCATGCTCAACAAAATGGCAGAACTGGGAAGATTGGATGTCATTCCCGTTTACTTTGAATCGCAACTTCCGGGAGATGCGCTTGGCAGTGAAGAATTTTTTCAGGCCGCAAAGGAATTTCTGGAAGAACTTCAAAGGATAAAAGACGTAGGTTCTGTTTCTTCTCTCATAGATCAAATTGATTATGAGACAAACCGAACAGATGGCCTTGCGGTACCCTATGCAAAAGCGGCAGAACTTACGCGGTTTGGCGCAAAGGAATCGCATCTTACCGCATGGACCGAGTGGAAAAACGGCGTATTTATGTGGGCGGATCATCCCATGGATAATGCCGTTGGCATTGATGAGGCAACGCGCCGAGTGGAGGAAATAGCCAACCGGTTCCAAGCGAAATATCCGTGGCTTATGATATCTCTCTTTGGAAACACCTTGCACTACGCCACTCTTGCTCTCATTACGGCAAAGCAGGCGCCCTGGGCGCTTTTGGCTTCATTGTTTGCGATTTTTTTCTATTATACATGGATGACGCGTCAGGAATGCCGCGGCGTACCCGCGCTCAAAGGCGGGTTTGTAATAGCTCAGCCATTCCTTTTTGTAAGCGCGGCTATAACGGTAGTTATGGCGCTATGCGATATTCCGTTGAACATCGCAACGGCTGTAATAATTCCCATTGTGATAAGCGCGGCTGCGGACGCAAACATCTATCCGGCAGAAGAGTTTTTTCTTCTCTTGAAACAAAAAAATGCCGGCGGCCATAACGCAAACGCGCGAGAAGTCGCAAAAGAGGCGTTAGGGGCGCGCGGCAAAGCGGTAAACATTGACTGCGCGGGAAACATGCTTGTGCTCGGATTATTACTGCTAAGCTCGTTCACTCCCGTGTGGCATCTTGGCATGTTGTCGTGCCTTGCGCTTGCCGCAAGCCGGTGGTGGAGCATAAACTTCACGCTTCCGCAATTAGCGTGCTTACACAAACAAAACAAGGAGGAAACTGGTTATGAAAACAACCCTGCTTGCCGCAATGATTATCGCGGTTATGCTGGCGGAGGCGTCTGGCTCCCCTAGCTCTGAAATTCTTCAGCACATTTGGGAGAATGATGTAACCCCGTGCGAAGATTATGATTGCGCGGAAACCGCGATGGGTGTGTATCGCCGCGACGGCGCGGAAAAACCATTCAGACTTTTGCGCAGATCGCGGAAGGGAGGCAACGGCGCCGATAGCGCCCTTATTCATCTTGCGTTCTTAAGTACGCTCGGCGATAAATACATCATTGCATCCCGCTTTCATCCTAAAATTAATAAGATAGAGACGCGCCAAGTAACTCTCCTTTCGGATATTGATCCGGATAGACCCCGTGTCGTATCGGCATCCATGTACGAAGAATTGCGTAATACCAATATAACTCCCTTGTTCCTCACGCTTTCTCTGCATCTTGTAAAAAAATACCGCGAAGAAATTCATGATGGCGATGAACTGGAAGCCATTGTTGATAAAGAGGCCTATGCTTTTTTACCGCACAAAATATATGTGCGAGTGGAAAGACAAAACGGTCTGACGGCGCCGGTTGAAGTACAGATGTATCGCGATGATGCTGTTATTTCTACCATCTATATGAAAAACGCGATAGCAAACGGCCGCCTGCGTCCATTTTGGATCAGACTTTCTTCCCGAGAAAAAACAGACGAGATACAGATTGATTTTTGGGGCGTGACGAAAAATAACCACGAGTTTTTCACTCCTACCGGATTAGGACGCGGTGAGTTGAGCATTCCCGAGATTTCAAAGAAAGTCGTCTGCCCTCCGGAAATTTGTGAAAAAAAATGAATCAGCCAATAAAGCCGGAGGCGCGCATGCGCTACCGGTTTTTTTCTATTAGACCTGTCCCTTAATAAATTTTCGGCTAAAAATTCCCGAAATCCGGCCGGGGCTTGGTGAAAATTTCTTGCGTGAGCCCTGCTAGCGCTTCAAAA
>SBBS01000079.1 GCA_005239605.1 bacterium
CTTAATAAATTTTAGAGTGAAATTTCAGAAATATGAGATGGGGCGCCGGTGAAAATTTTGAAGCGCCAGCAGGGCTAACGCAAGAAATTTTCACCAAGCTCCGGCCAGATTTCGGGAATTTTTAGCCGAAAATTTATTAAGGGACAGGTCTAATATAAAGAGTAAAAAATCTTGTAAAAAAGGTCACATCTAATTGATTAATTAATCTTTATTAAAAAATAGTATGGAAACAGAAGTGGCAAAATTATTAGCAACTGCGATTGCTATCGTGGCGGGCGCCATCGGGCCTGCCATTGCAATTGGGCTTATCGGGTCCAAAGGGGCGGAAGCTATCGGGCGTAATCCCGAAGCGGCTCCGAAAATTCAGACGGCAATGATTCTAGCCATTGCGTTTGCGGAAGCCATCGCGATTTACGCGTTGGTAATCGCATTGATTATTAAATTTGTTTAGGAAGTGGAAGCGTTTATAGAACAATTTGGAATTGATTGGCGGCTTTTGATAAGCCAGGCGGTTAATTTTCTTTTGGCGCTGGTTGTGTTGCGCATGTTTGTGTATAAGCCGGTTTCAGCTATATTGCGCGAGCGAAAACAGCGCGTGGAGCAGGGTATTGCTAAAGCGCAAGAGGCCGATTTGCGTTTGCAAAACGCCCAGGAGACGGCCCGCGAGCGGTTGCAGGAAGCCGAAGCAAAAGCGGTGTCGCTGTTGCGTGGCGTGGAAGCAAAAGCAAAGGAACGTGAAACGATTCTGCTTGAAAGTTTCCGGAGAAAAGGAGAAGTTTTGGTGCAGGAGGCGCGCAGAACAATTGATGCCGAGCAGGAAAAATTGCGGGGCGAGCTTGATCGGGAAGCGCGGATGCTGATTCGATCGGCGGTGGCGCGCGTGGCGGAGTTGGATCCGGAACGTATTGATGATTCTCTTATTGAAAAAGCTCTTATGGGCGTAACAAAACGCGCATGACGACTCTTTCTTCCTTGCTTTACGCTAAAGCGTTTCGAAAAGCGCTTGATGAAAATAAAATATCCGAAGAAGAGTTGGTTCGCAATCTTTTTCATGCTGTTTTGCGCCGCGGGCAAATTGCCCATTGGCCGCGCATTACAAGGCGGGTATGGGAGGAATTGGTGCATTATCATAAGGGGAGATGGATTACGGTGGAAACAGCGCGTCCGTTGGCGGCTGCCCAGCGGAAAAAAATTGAGAAAGCGTTTTCAGAGAAAGATTATATAGAAGAGCGGGTGCGTCCCGAGCTTATTGCGGGCATGAGAATACGCGTGGACGGGGAACAAGAATTTGACGGAAGCTTAAAGAGGAAATTAGACACTATGTTTCATTAAAATTTTTCAGTTTCCAAACAATTTCCAGTATGAGCTATGAACTTATAGAAAAATTAAAACGTGAAATAACGGATTTTCACGATGAGCCGAAATGGGAAGATGCCGGCGAAGTTATTGAAGTGGGAGACGGCATTTTGAAAGTTTCCGGGTTGCGGGGCGCCGTGAGCCAGGAGTTGCTGCGTGTGGAGGCGCGCGCGGGCGGCGCGCGTATGGCGCTTGCGTTAAATTTGGGGGAAGAAACAATTGGCGCGCTGGCGCTTGGCGAGTACAAAGGCATCCAAAGCGGAGATGCGGTGCGAACTACCGGCACGGTGCTTTCCGTGGAGGTAGGGCCTGAAATTTTGGGGCGCGTGGTGGATCCGTTGGGAAATCCAGTGGATGGAAGAGGCTCGTTGTATTCAGGAAAAGCAAACGTGTCTTTGAGGAAGCGGATGTTTTTGGAAGAACAAGCGCCATCAGTGGTGGATCGCGAATCGGTGAGTCAACCGCTGCATACCGGTATCAAAGCGATTGACGCTATGATTCCCATCGGTCGGGGTCAACGAGAGCTTATTATCGGCGACCGGCAGACGGGCAAAACGGCAATTGCGCTTGATATTATTGTAAACCAGCAAAAAGAAGGCGAGGAGCCGCCTGTTTGCATTTATGTGGCTATCGGGCAGAAGGAATCAAAAATCGCTCGCATTGTGGAGACATTAAAAGAACAGGGAGCCATGAAATATACAGTGGTAGTTTCTGCTCCCGCTTCTTCCAGCGCGGCTTTTTGGTATTTGGCGCCTTTTGCGGGATGCGCCATTGGGGAATATTTTCGCAATAATGGAAAAGACGCCGTGGTTATTTATGACGATCTTTCAAAACACGCGTCTGCCTATCGGCAAATTTCGCTGTTGCTTCGGCGGCCGCCGGGCCGCGAGGCATATCCCGGGGACGTATTTTATTTGCACTCGCGGTTGCTGGAGCGTTCCGCAAAACTTTCAAAGGAAAAAGGAGGCGGTTCTTTGACCGCGCTTCCTATCATTGAAACTCAATTGGGAGATGTTACGGCCTATATTCCCACTAATGTTATTTCCATAACGGACGGGCAAATTTATTTGGAGGCGGATTTGTTTAACAAAGGCATGCGTCCGGCGATCAATGCGGGGCTTTCGGTTTCGCGCGTGGGGTCTACCGCGCAGACAAAAGCGATGAAAAAGGTTGCGGGGAAACTTCGCCTTACGCTCGCGCAGTTCCGCGAGTTGCAGTCGTTCGTGCAGTTTGCCTCGGATGTGGATGATGAAACCAAAAAACGCATTCAAGAAGGCCGCGTTATGACCGAGCTCTTAAAGCAATCAGATCTCGCGCCAATACCATTGGAGCGGCAGGCGGCGCTGTTCTACGCGGCGATAAACGGCCATCTTTCAAAATTGGAACCGGAACAGGCGCAAAAGTTTGAAGCGGAATTTACCGAATTTTTGGAAAAATTCCACGAAGCGGATCTTCTCACCCCATTGCGCGAAAAGAAAGCAATTGACGAAGAAATTGAGGCGAAGCTGAAAGAAATTATTGCAAAGTATTTTGAAACGCACGGGAAATAGGTTTTAGGTTATAGGTGTTAGGTTATAAAAGTTAATAACTATACACACCACACTATGAAATGAGACTTTTCGCATAATATGATGTGGGCATAACCAAGCTTGCGAACAATAAAACGCCGCATCAAGAGCGTAAAAACATCGGGCAGATTACCAAGGCCATGGAGTTGGAAAAATGACTTAAGATATGCTAACATGAAAGCATGTATAATTGGTCTGTAGATGAAAAAGCATTCAAGGAGGCGGATCCGGAGGGGTATGAGAAATGGCGGCTTGAACAGCTGATTAATTGGGGGCTTGGCGGTGAAAAGCTAAGTGAAGAAAAATTGCGTAAGTATTGGGACTCTCTATTCATGGACATAGTGACGCGAAGATATTTAGAATTTCTTTTATGGCCTCCAAAAAAGAACTGACAGATTCCGGTATACTCTCTGAGAAACAAAAGCTGTTTTTGGATTTTTTAAGCGAGGAGCCTTATTTTTGCCAGTATTATTATTTTACAGGAGGCACGCCTCTCGCGGCTTTTTATTTACAGCATCGCCTTTCGGAAGATATTGATTTGTTTTCCATGGAGGAAATTCATATACCTTCTGTGCGCACATTCTTTAAAAAAGTTGAAGGTCCTCTTGATATTCAAAAAATTGATTATCGGCAATTTATTGGTCTTCATTCATTTCAACTTATTTTCTCCGACACGGACGTTTTAAAAATTGATTTCAATTATCATCCCTTTCTGCGAATTGAAGAGGGGATGAAGTATAAAAATATACCGGTGGATAGTATTCTTGATATCGCAGTAAATAAAGTTCAAACAATTACCACAAAACCGCGTGCCCGTGATTTTATTGACATTTATTTCATAATAAAAGAAAAGGGTTACAGTTTTCATGAATTATTAAAATATGCAAGAAATAAATTTGATTGGCCCAATGACCCACTCCAAATCGCTACGCGGCTTTTTCTTGCAACGGAAGTAAAAGATTTTCCGCGCATGATAAAAAAGATAGATCACACAGAATGGCAAAATTTTTTTATTGAAGAAGCAAAGAAATTAAAATCAGAGATTATAAACTGATGTTGTTTATGCAAAAAGGATTCGGACTTTTAGGAATTCTCATCGTAGTCGGCCTCATTGTTTTTCTGTTCCAGCGCATCTTTCATTTGTGATTAGCCGCATCAAGAGCGTAAAAACATCGGGCAGATTACCAAGGCCATGAGTAAGACCTCACAACCTCGAGTAAGCAAGGATTGTGACTAGCCGAGCTTTACACACGCCCGTAGGGCGTTGGGGACAGCTCGGCTTGGCACATCCGGATATGGGGAGAACCATTATCACTCGGGTTTGTGAGCTCGTACGGCCATGGAGCTTGAAAATCTACAAGAAAACTGTACTATATGTGTATATGGCAATATCTCAATCTACAATTACATATAAACAAAAGCTCGAGAAACTAGAATACGAGCTTTTGAAGCTGAAAAAAGAAGGCTCTGGCAAAAGTTCTAAAATTTCTTTGTCGTTGAAAGGCGTCTGGAAAGGCGTCAAGGTTACAGATAGTGATATTGCGAAGGCAAAGAAGTCTCTTTTTAGGTCCATGAAATAAATATGTACTACGTTGCGGACACGCACGCATTTGTTTGGTATCTCACTGATAGCTCACAACTCTCACGAAAGGCGCGGGATGTTTTTGATTCAGCGGAAAAAGGGGAGGCGATAATTATTATACCAGCAACTGTTCTTTTAGAGTGTATTGATATAGCAGATAAGAAAAAGGCGCCTGTGCGTTTGGAAGAACTGTTGCTGAAAATATCGCAGGGAAATAACTTTCTTGTTTCAGAGATTACGTTAAGTATTATTCTCGAAACGAATCGTATAAAAGGACTGAAAGATCTGCATGATAGGGTAATAGTGGCAACAGCGAATCTGTTTGATGTGCCTCTTATTTCAAAGGATGTTATTATTAAAAATTTTTATAAAAATACAATATGGTAATGCAAAAAGGTTTTAGTTTCGTAGGAATACTTATAGTAGTTGGCATTATTGTCGTAGCAGGCGCGGCGTGGTACACGCTGGATACTGGAATCTGGAAACTGGATACCGGAGGCAGTGATGAAGAATTCACCGCTTGCTCCCAAGAAGCCCTACAATGTCCTGATGGCAGTTATGTAAGCCGCACCGGCCCCAACTGCGTATTTGCAGAATGTCCAACCTTGGAGGTTGGACAAGATGTCGGAGAGATAGACATGAGTAATTGGAAAACCTACCGCAATGAGGAGTACGGGTTTGAAATGAAATATAATGATGTATGGGGTGTGAAGGAGTGTTACTCATTCGAGATTTATTTCGGTACACAAGACGAGTTGGAGTTTCCATGTGATTATGAGGGAGCAATATCGGCTTATCCATCGGCGAAGCCATCAATTTATGTAAGTGTCGGAACAGACACCACACTGGAAAATATTGATCACGAAATCAAGGCGATAAAAGCCGGCCTCGAAGATGGTGTGTCACAATCCAGTATTTATATAGATGGTAGTGAAGCTATTGTTATTCGTGGAAAGGAAGTGGTGAACCGACGCCAACATGTGCATGTGCTATTGTCTCATGGTAAATATCGATATGTATTAGAATATTTTGAATACGGAGATGCAGATCAGGAGTACCTTACTGTTTTTGATCGAATGCTTACTACTTTTAAATTCTTACCATAACTTTTCACTTTGCACTTTTAACTTTGAACTTTCATTATGCAATCCCTCCAAACAATAAAACGCCGCATCAAGAGCGTAAAAAATATCGGGCAGATCACCAAAGCGATGGAGTTGGTGGCGGCCACTAAAATGCGCAAATCGCAGGAAGCGGCTTTGTTGTCGCGGCCCTATGCGTACGCCGCGCTTGAGTTTTTGGCAAATCTTTCGCGCGCATCTAGCGATTATATACCTCGCTTGCTGGAGAAACGGCCGGTTGAAAAAACGGCTGTTGTGGTTGTCGCATCCGACAAAGGCCTTACGGGGTCGTTTAACAGCGCGGTATTTCGCGCGTTTGAAAAATATGCAGGCGGCAATGATATCGGAAGTCCGACTTCCGCAAATTTGCGAAAGTCGGACTTCCGATATATAGCAGTGGGGCAGAAAGCAGTCTTGTATCTTAGGCGGCGCACGGGGACAGTGGAGCAATCCTTTGTAAAATTTGGTGACTATATCACTGTGGAAGAAGTGCGTCCACTTGCGGATTATTTGATTTCCGGGTATCTTGAGAAAACATGGGATCGGGTTTTGGTCTTTTATACTAATTTTCGGAGCGCGTTGCGCCAGGATGTTGTTATGCGGGAATTGTTCCCGGTTACCTTTAAGAAATTAAAAGAGACAGCGGAAGAAATTATTCCGCAAACAGGAAGATACGCCGAGGAAGGGCATGGCGCATTATTCCAATCAACCGCGCATGCAACAGAAAAAGAGTATATTATTGAACCGTCTCCTGAAGCGGTGCTTGAGGAACTGGTACCCCATCTTATTGTAATGCAGGTATACCATATTATTTTAGAAGCGAACGCGTCGGAACACGCCGCGCGCCGCCTAGCCATGAAAAACGCGTCGGATAACGCTTCTGAAATTGTTGATACGCTGACGCTGGAATATAACAAGTCGCGGCAGGCCGGCATTACGAAAGAACTTACGGAAATAACAAGCGGCGCGGAGGCAATCAGTAATTAAAATTTTCAATGTTCTAATTTTCAATTATTGAAATTTGAATAATTGGATTATTGATTGATAATTGAAAATTAAGATACATGTATGCAAGGTAAAATCATCCAAATAACAGGACCGGTTGTTGATGTGGAATTTAAGGAAGGGCGCATGCCGCCGCTTTTTAACGCGCTTACCATACAACATGGTGAGCGAACTGTGCTGTTGGAAGCAGTGAAACATTTGGAGCCGGGCCGGGTGCGCGCGATATCTCTTGCTTCTACCGATGGTCTTCGGCGCGGTATGGAAGTAACGGATATCGGTGAGCAAATTACGGTGCCTGTGGGACCGGAAGTATTGGGGCATATTTTTGACGTATTGGGCAATACTCTTGAGACAAAAAATGTTTCGTTCAAAAAGCGCTGGCCTATTCATCGTACCGCGCCTCCGCTTACGGAACAGTCTACGGAGACGGAAATTTTTGAAACGGGCATCAAAGTTATTGATCTTATGGCGCCGATTATAAAAGGCGGCAAAGTGGGGTTGTTTGGCGGCGCGGGCGTTGGCAAGACCGTTCTTTTACAGGAACTTATCCGCAATGTTGCCGAGGAGTCGGGAGGCGCGTCCGTGTTTGCGGGCGTGGGGGAACGGAGCCGCGAAGGAAACGACTTGTATCACGAAATGCTTGAATCCGGCGTTATTTCAAAAACCGCGCTTGTGTTTGGACAAATGAACGAAGTGCCGGGCGCGCGGCTTCGCGTGGCGTTTTCCGCGCTTACGATGGCCGAGTATTTTCGCGATGAAGAAAAGAAAAACGTGCTTTTGTTTATAGACAACATCTTTCGTTTTTCACAGGCAGGGCTTGAAGTTTCAACCTTGCTTGGCCGCATGCCATCGGCAGTGGGATATCAACCCACGCTCGCAACCGAAATGGGCGAATTGCAGGAACGCATCGCATCCACCAAACAAGGTTCTATTACATCAGTGCAGGCAATTTATGTTCCGGCGGATGATATTACCGATCCCGCGCCCGCGACCACGTTCAGCCATTTGGATTCCACCATTGTTCTTAATCGCGCGCTTACGGAAATCGGCATTTATCCGGCGGTGGATCCGCTGGCATCAACCTCCACGGCGCTTTCTCCCGCAATTGTAGGGCAGGAACATTACGATGTCGCGCGCGCGGTGCAAGGCGCGCTCCAACGATATAAAGAATTGCAGGATATCATCGCGATTTTGGGCATTGAAGAACTTTCGGAAGAAGATCGCCGCATTGTAAACCGGGCGCGGCGTATCCAAAACTTTCTTTCCCAGCCGTTCTTTGTTGCGGAAGTTTTTACGGGTACTAAAGGCGCGTTCGTAAAACGGGAAGACACCATTCAGGATTTTGCGGCCATTTTGGAAGGAAAGCACGACGACAGATCGGAAAGTGATTTTTATATGAAAGGAGCATTAGAGTAAATTAGACCTGTCCCTTAATAAATTTTCGGCTAAAAATTCCCGAAATCCGGCCGGGGCTTGGTGAAAATTTCTTGCGTTAGCCCTGCTAGCGCTTCAAAA
>SBBS01000097.1 GCA_005239605.1 bacterium
AGACCTGTCCCTTAATAAATTTTAGAGTGAAATTTCAGAAATATGAGATGGGGCGCCGGTGAAAATTTTGAAGCGCTAGCAGGGCTAACGCAAGAAATTTTCATCAAGCCCCGGCCGGATTTCGGGAATTTTTAGCCGAAAATTTATTAAGGGACAGGTCTAATATAGAGAGCATGAAGTCCCATATTCGCGATTTCTAACGGGGTCAAGTAACATATATGTTATTTTTTCCGCCGTTCCTCTATAAAGATATTTGAATATTTCTTGCTTCTGCGAGTCTTCACGCCGCGCGTTCCCTTCCCCCACATGTTTTTAGGACGGCGCGTGCCGCGCAGCGCTCGCCCTTCACCGCCTCCATACGGATGATCAACCGGATTCATGGCAGACCCGCGAACCGTTGGCCGAATACCCATCCAGCGGGATCTGCCCGCTTTTCCGTATACAACAAACCGATGCTCCTCGGCGCCCAACCTGCCAATAGATCCCCAACAGCGTTCATGCACGCGGCGAATTTCTTTGGATGGCAAACGCAGCGTCACATAGGGTGCGTCGTGCGCCAATAATTCGGCGCCCACGCCGGCAGAACGAACAAGCTTGCCCCCGCCGCCCGGCTGTATTTCAATATTATATACAAATGTTCCCACAGGAACCTGCTCCAAAGGCAGCCGATTTCCCGGTTCCAAAGGCGCTTTGCCGGAAACAATTATTTCCGCTCCCACAGCCATGCCTTGCGGAAGCAGCACATATCGCTTTTCACCATCGCGATACACAACAAGCGCGATATGCGATGTGCGGTTCGGATCGTATTCACAGGAAAGCACGCGCGCGGGAATATCCTGTTTTTCTTGGCGAAAATCCACCAAGCGGTATAACCGCTTGTGTCCGCCGCCTTTGTGACGCGTGGTTATGCGCCCGGCATTATTGCGGCCTACCGCGCGTTTTCTGCCGCGCGAAAGGCGCTTTTCCGGACCGCCGGAAAAAAGAGCTGTACGGGAACTCACCGTCATGCCGCGTCTTCCGGGAGATGTTGGGTTTAATTGACGCATGGGGGGTTATGCAAGTTCTATTTTTTGGCCGGGGCGTATGGTTACAAACGCTTTTTTATACCCGCCTTTCCTGCCTGTAAAACGACCCCGCCGCACTTTTTTATACGGCGTACAAACCATGCGAACATGCAGCACATCAACGCCAAAACGGGCTTCAACCGCGCGCCCAACCATAATCTTGTTCGCTCGTTCCGAAACAAAAAACGCATAGGTTCCCGTTTCGCTCAACCTGTTTGCTTTTTCGCTTATAACCGGGCGCTGAAGAATTGTTCCTGTTGTATTAACCATAGTATTACCGCAACTTTGTTAAAGATTCTAAAATAGGCAAAGATGATTTTGGAACCACTACATATTTTACCCCCAAAACGCTTTCCGCATTCATATTTCGAACTTCGCATGATTGCACGCGCGGCAAATTACGAAGCGCGCGCACCGTAGACACATCATGCGCCGGAAGCGTTACAAGCGCTTTCCCCTTACTGTTGCCGATATCGGCAAGTCCGCCTTTCAAAGCCAACGCGCGAAACAGGGAATGGGCCTGGCGCGTGCGTCCCTCGGGAAATGACAAATCTTCCAGCACCACTATCTCGCCGCTCTTTGCTTTTCCTGAAAGAGAAATGAGCAGAGCCTTGCGGCGCATTTGCTTGTTTACTTTTTGATCATACACGCGCTCTGCCCGCGGCCCGTGCGTAACTCCCCCGCCAATCCAGATAGGCGAGCGAATAGACCCGTGCCGCGCTCTCCCCGTGCCTTTCTGCCGCCATGGTTTTTTACCGCCGCCAGACACTTCGCCGCGATCCTTGGTGTGAGCGGTATTGGCTCGTCTGTTGGCGCGTCCGGCTTCCACCACTTGTTTAACCAATGCGGCATTCCAGGGCAAGCCAAAGACCGATTCCGGAAGTTCTATCATTCCAGTTTGTTTTCCTTCCCTGTTATAGACTAGCGCTTCCATACTCCAATTCAAAATTCAAAATGAAAAATTCAAAATGTTGGTGTTCGCTCCGCTCACGGATGTATAATCATTCCGGTGAAACCGGAATACCATAATTTTACATTTTGCACTTTGCATTTTGAACTAACCTTTTATCTCTATAATACTTCCTCTGTGTCCCGGTATGCCGCCTTTTAATGCAATAAGATTTTTGTCCGGATACACATGTATCACGCGCACACCGCGCATAGTTACCCGGTCACCCCCCATGCGTCCCGCCATGCGCTGTCCTTTCAAAACCCGCTGCACGCCGCCCGCCCCTATAGAGCCCGGCTGACGATGCGCATGCTTTACTCCATGCGTGTTAGCGGCGCCGTGGAAACCATGGCGCTTTACGCCGCCTTGGAACCCTTTACTCTTTGAAATACTTGCAATAGTTACCCGATCACCAGCCGCAAATTGAGAAACGGTAAGCGGCGCCCCAATCGCAAAGGCATCCATCGCGCCGTTTTTCAAGCGAACCTCCCGCCGCACACTGCCGCGCCTCACTTGCAAAGCAGTATATCCGTCTTTCTCTTTTGTTCGCATCAAAGAAATTTCCACGGGCTCTGCCAATATCAATGTTACCGGTTCAACTTTGCCGTCTTCCCGAAACATTTGCGTCATTTCCCGCTTTTTTCCAAGAATAAATTTCATACATGCGAATTTTTATATCTTTTCTATAAAAATACCGGAGCGATGTCCGGTATTTTAACCGTGCGCCAAGCCGATACTACCCCATCTTTATCTCAATGTCTACACCGGCAGGCAGTGTAAGATTTGTTAATGCGTCAATTATTTTAGGCACCGGATTTAAAATATCAATCAATCGCTTATGCACGCGCATTTCAAACTGTTCCCGCGCGTTTTTGTGAACAAACGTGGATCGATTTACTGTGTACTTGCGAATCTCGGTCGGCAGCGGCAAAGGTCCCACGATTTCAGCGCCGTACCGCGTTACCGTTTCCACAATCTGACGCACGCTTGAGTCAATGATCTTATGGTCGTACCCGCGAATCCGGATGCGCAGTTTTTGTTTTTCCTCTTCCTTTTCCTTCCGTTGAGCCATGTCTGTTTATTTTGAAATCTGAGTCACCACACCGGCGCCCACGGTATGTCCGCCT
>SBBS01000026.1 GCA_005239605.1 bacterium
TTGAAGCGCCAGCAGGGCTAACGCAAGAAATTTTCACCAAGCCCCGGCCGGATTTCGGGAATTTTTAGCCGAAAATTTATTAAGGGACAGGTCTGATATAACCTATGGTTGATCTCAACACACTCAAACAGCTGCGTGAACAAACAGACGCTTCCGTTGGTGTTTGCAAAATGGCGCTTGAAAAAGCAAACGGCGACTTGCCGCGCGCGGTGCAGTTTTTGCGCGAAGAAGGAAATAAAATCGCCGAAAAGAAAGCCGCTCGCCCAACCGGCATCGGCATTGTGGAGGCCTATGTGCATACAACCCAGCGAGTCGGCGCGTTGCTGGAAATTCGTTCGGAGACGGATTTTGTCGCGCGAAATCCCGAATTCAAAAAACTTGCGCATGACATTGCCATGCACATCACCGCAGCCGCGCCCGAAACAGTACCCATGCTAATGGAACAGCCGTTTATCAAAGATGAATCAAAAACGGTGGGCGATTTGCTTACGGAATCAATTTCACGGTTTGGAGAAAATATACAAGTAACGCGATTCAGTCGATTTGAAATATAACGCTTGGCGTCATCCCGTATCTGACCAGTCTGACTGCTCTTGATACGGGACCCCGAGTAAATATGTATGACAATTGCTTTTATTATTTCCTTTCTTAGTTTAGTGGGAATAATCGGACTTTTTCTGCGTCATGTGCCGCAAGTGGCGCGCATGACTGATGAAGAGATAGCCGGTATTCTTCAGCGGGAACGTCCCCTTCTTACCCAGGCATGGGAGTACATGCTGAATTTTGCGCAGATACTATGGTACCGGTATCTGCGAGAAAAAACATACGCATTTATTGTAAAAAAAATATCACAGGTGCGTATTATAATGCTTCGTTTGGAACAAACACTTTTCCGGTTTGCCGCGCGTCTTCGAGAACGCACGCATACCTCCAAAGTGCCTTCGGCGTATTGGAAAGATATGCATGAGTGGAGAAAGGCAACTCATTGGCATAAAAAAGAAGAGTGAGCCCACGGTCGGATTTGAACCGACAACCTATGCTTTACAAAAGCATTGCTCTGCCGTTGAGCTACATGGGCTTAGGCGATAAGATTGCTTTATGGAACGTTTTTTATTATATTAAATTATTATTAGATTATATTCAATTCTATGATAAAAATAGGAGAACTTGCGCCGGACTTTAAGTTAAAAGGGTATTTTGCCGGAAAATTTAAAGAATTCGCGCTGAAGGATTACAAAAACAAATGGCTTGTTATTTTTTTCTATCCGCTTGATTTTACGTTCGTGTGCCCCACGGAAATTAAAGATTTTTCGGCCAAATACGTCCAGTTTAAAAAACTCAATACCGAAGTAATCGGCGTTTCTGTTGATTCGGAACACTCCCATAAAGCTTGGGTGGAAGGGCCGCTGGGTAAAATTAATTTTCCGCTTCTTTCCGATTTTCATAAGCGCATGTCCGAAGCGTACGATGTGCTGTTGGAAGACGAAGGCATTGCGCTACGCGGAACATTTATCATAGACCCGTATGGAAAAGTGCGGTATATGGTTATATCCGACAACGATGTGGGAAGATCGGTGGACGAAACACTGCGGGTGGTTGCCGCCTTGCAAACGGGAAAACTGTGTCCGGCCGAATGGAAGCCGGGGGAGAAAACCCTGAATTGACCTAGCAATTGCGAGGTCATCCCGTGCTTGACACGGAATCCAGAATAATGCTAAAACAATTCTGAAGAAATTCGGAGTTGTTTTTTTGAAAGGAGGTTTGAAATGAGTACGAAAGAAGAAGATTTTTCAAAATTTAGGAGGGTGTGTGAACTCATGGCTACATGGTCGACAAAGCCGGTTGAACACATTATTGGAACCTTCTATGGAAATGTGCGAATCTTTTGCGGTAATCTTTCATATATGTTTAAGGTTAGTCTAAATGGTGATATTTTACAGATGAGTTGTGATCAATTTCCTGTAAAGATTTCATTTTCAAAAAGGGCCTCTGGTATGGTCCACAAAGGAGATCTCTTTATTACGACGTATGACTCTCAAACAGTCATAAAAATTACTCCTGCTGGTGTTCTTGAAATTCTTGTGTAGTACCTTGTTGAGAGAGGAACAATCCTCTCTTTTTTCTTGACTTTTTTCTATCAATCATTATCATATAGATATCAATCAATATGTAAAGCAAGCATTTTATGGAAAACAAACAAAAAACATGCGCGGGATGTTTCCATGTACTCTCGGATAAAACGCGCATGCGGATTATTCAACTTCTCAAAACAGGCGGCGAAAAAAATGTCGGCTCTCTTACCAAACCGCTGGGCGTATCACAACCAACTGTTTCTCATCATTTGCATCTGCTTGAAAGCGCCGGTTATTTGGCGCGCCGAAAGCAGGGAAAAGAAGCGCTTTATTCATTTCGAAAAGACTATCCTTGCCGCGGGTGCGGGGTGTTTAATGCGCCGATACGAATATGAAGCAAAAACGTGTATATATGGACTACGCGGCCGCAACCCCTTTGGATCCCCGCGTATTAAAAAAAATGATGCCGTATTTGGGCGAGCGGTTTGGCAATCCTTCATCGCTTCATGCGGAAGGGCGGCTTGCAAAGGAGGCAATAGATTCAGCGCGGAAAGATATTGCGAAGGCACTTTCCGTTTTGCCTGACGAAATTATTTTTACCGGTTCAGGAACAGAATCAGCCGCGCTTGCATTATATGGAATCGCAAAAAAATATCCTACGGGGCATATAATTACCACTTTGCTTGAACACGCGGCGACGATTGAAAATGTTTATGCGCTTCAAAAGGAAGGACATCGCGCAACGATCGTGGATGCGGAAAAAAATGGTGTAGTTAATTCAAAACAAATAGAGATTGAGCTTCAAAAAAATACTGTTCTTGTGTCTGTTGTGTACGTAAATAATGAAATAGGTTCCATTCAGCCGCTTTCCAATATTGCGCGCATGATGCGAAAAGAACGCAATCGCCGCAAGGCGGCCGGAGAACACGCACCGCTTTATTTTCATACGGACGCGTGCCAGGCGACTGAATATATGCCGCTTTTTATTCCGCGCCTTGGGGTTGATTTGTTAACTATTAATGCTTCAAAGATATACGGTCCGAAAGGTATCGGCGTATTATATAAACGCCGCGGCATAGAAATAGCGCCCTTTTGGGAAGGCGGCGGGCAAGAACAGGGTTTTCGAAGCGGTACGGAATATGTCGCCGGAATTGTCGGGTTTGCGGAAGCATTGCAACTGGCGGAAAAAAGGAAACAAAAAGAATGCGCGCGGATGGCGCGGCTTCAGCAATACTTTCTAAAAGAAATATATCGTTTGATGCCGCGCGCGGTTTTACAAGGACCGCCTCTCGGGATGTCGCGGATTCCTAATAACATAAATATCATAATTCCAAATGTTTCAACCCAAACACTTGTTTTGTATCTGGATGAGCGGGGAGTCGCGGCATCCGCTGGTTCGGCATGCGCGTCAAACAAAAAAAATGCGAAGGAAGAAGGAATGCGGTTTAGCATGGGACGGCATACCACGCGCGCGGATATTGATTACACAGTAAGCGCTTTATGTGATAGTATAGAAATATTAAAATCATGAACAGTGAAAAGCGCTGTCCAAAGCCGATCTTTTCCATCGAAACGTCTCAAACCCGTAAAACATGCGCGGCATCTTATAAACTTAAAGATCGGCTTTAATAAAACAGCGCTTTAGCAGTATGTCTCTCGAAAAGAAAAAAATCGGCAAGATATTTATAGACAGGGATTTATGTATCGGAGCCGCAAGCTGTATCGCGGTTGTTCCTGATGTATTTGAGCTTGATAATGAAAATAAGGCGGTTGTAAAAAACAAAGACGGCGCGGACGATGAAACATTGCTGCTTGCGGCGCAATCCTGTCCCACGAAAGCAATTATTTTGTATGATGAGGAAGGAAATCAAATATACCCATAAAATCAAAATGTAAAAATAAAAAATTAAAATGACGGTATAAAATTATAAAATAACTTTACCACCAAGACATTTTAACATTTTGATTTGTCATTTTTCATTTTGATATTTACATTTTCAATTATAGGATTAATAATGTTGCCATGAGAGAAATAAAAAAACTTACTTACAGTGAGTTGAATGGTCTTTCATCCAAACAGTTGGCAGAACATCATGATGTTCTGTATGCCGGTTACGTAAAAAAAATAGGAGAGATTGAAGACAAATTAAAAACAGCGGACCTGTCTGTTGCAAATGCCACCTATAGTGAATTCGGGGAACTCAAGCGCGAAGAAACATTCGCTTTGAACGGTGTAAAACTGCACGAAGGGTATTTTGACAATATGAAACCAAATGGCTCCGATTGCACGGGGCGCATTCGCGAGTTTATTGAACGGGATTTTGGTTCCTACGAAGCGTGGGAGAAAGAATTTCGCGCCGCGGGGCTTGCGGGCCGCGGCTGGGTGGTTCTTGGATATGATCTTGACGAGCAGAAACTTCGCAATGTGCTTTGCGACGCCCATAATCACGGCGGGGTATGGAATATGGCAGCGCTTTTTATCATGGATATTTATGAACATGCGTATTTTCTGGACTATGGAACAGGAAGAAAAGCCTATATTGATGCTTTTTTTAAGAACATTGATTGGGGGCATGTGAATGGATTGTTAGAAAAATATAATATTAGACCTGTCCCTTAATAAATTTTCGGCTAAAAATTCCCGAAATCCGGCCGGGGCTTGGTGAAAATTTCTTGCGTTAGCCCTGCTAGCGCTTCAAAA
>SBBS01000021.1 GCA_005239605.1 bacterium
CTTAATAAATTTTAGAGTGAAATTTCAGAAATATGAGATGGGGCGCCGGTGAAAATTTTGAAGCGCTAGCAGGGCTCACGCAAGAAATTTTCACCAAGCTCCGGCCGGATTTCGGGAATTTTTAGCCGAAAATTTATTAAGGGATAGGTCTATTGAAAAAAATATGAAATGGTTGCTTGATTAAGATACTGTGAATTACGCCGGGAAGAAGACCGTCTTCTTGAGGAGATTTTAAGGTTTTTTGCGAATGATCCGGTGGCGGCAGAAAGATAGTTGACAAATTATTATTTTTCTTTATAATTGCCTCAAATTGCGTGAGCGCTTAATCATATTGACAGGAGGAGGTTTTATGACAAGTTTGAATAAGGCGATTCAGTTGTTTGAAGAACAAAAAGGAGCGCGAGAGGCAGCGGATGTTATGCGCCGCATCGCGGATGTGGAAATGGCGCAACGCATTCGCGCGTTGCGTGAATCTGAAAAACGGGAAGATGAGTTGGTTGCCGCCGTCGCCGCGGTGTTGGACGACCTTGATAGCCAGCAACGGAAATTGGAGGAGGTCTACATGGCTGCCACGAGGTTAGTAACCTTGAATCGTGAAGAGATTTTTAGCGAGGCTAAACGGTTGAATATTTCGTTTAAAAGGATAGAGGAGTATCGCAGGAATTCGATTTTGTTGGGGCGGATACCCGATATAACCGATTATGCCACTGCCGCCGATTTTTTGGCAGGAGTGCCAGGGGTACGGGAAATAGCTCGTCGCGCGTATGAGGCGGCGTTGGACGAGGGGAGACGGATAAAAGGAGAGCGGAATAAAAAGAATGCGGGCGAGCCGTTTGATGATAAGGTAGCGCGCCAGCTCATCCCGGTTCTTTGCCGGTGCGAATATACAAAGGACGACGGTGAGTTTGAACGATATTTTCTTGCTCATGAGAACTCCTTCGCTCGGAAGGTTCTGCAGGACGTGAAAGAGCATCTCCGAACATTATTTCCTTTCATGTTGATGTTGGAGAGGATGCGCGAGAAAAGAACAACGGATGATATTCGCCATTTTCTGTTCACACAGGAGGACAGCTGTCATATAGCCGTTTTGCAAAACAAAATGTGGGTTAATGGCAAGTTGCGGAAGTATGCCATTTTGGCAGAGCGCCGGCCTTCAGAGGAAGCTCTTGAGGTGCTGGATGTTGCTTCAAAAGGCGAGGGGCCGGATTTGTTTACTCCTTATATCGGTAAAATCTTCCGGTACAAAGTGTATGAGGCTGGTGGAAAAGTATACCCGGAACTGCGGCATATTCGTGATAACGCAAATCCGTTTTACCGGATTTTATTGAAAATCCTACGGGATTACGGATGGCAAATTCCTGAACAGTGGCTGTATGTTCCGTATCCTAAAAATTGGAAATAAGGGCTTGCCCCGATTAGAAATGGCACACATATAATTTGTGTTCTGTTTCTAACGGGGGCTTGTTTTTTTATAAAAAGTGTGTAATTATTTTTTGTATGAATCCCGTTAGAAATCGCAGATGCTATTTTGCGGGGTTTGTCGTATATTGTAAGATTATTAAGATAATAGTTGGTGTTGGTTTAATTATTATGCCTGCATCTTATTTTTAACGGGATGAGCGCAAAGCAAAAGAAATCAAAGTTTTTCAAAAACCCCCTCGGCATGTTCGGAAAAAATATCGTATATGCCATTCTTATTTTTTTAGCCATCACGGCGCTGTATGCTTCGTTTGCGGAGCGCGAAGAGCCGGAAGAAATTTCTTTTTCCCGCTTGGTGGAAGAAATTCGCGCCAGCGAGGTGCTGCGCATTACGGTGGAAGAAAATAAGCTTGAGGTTGCATTGAAGAATGGCGGTATTCAAACCGCGCAAAAAGAACCCGATGCCGCGCTTTCTGAAACGCTCATAAATTATGGCGTCTCATCCGAAGCGTTGGCGAATGTAACCATTGAAATGAAGCAGCCGTCGGGCGCGTTGTTTTGGCTTTCGGCTCTTCTTCCTTTTATATTGCCTATTGCGCTTATTGGACTTTTTATATGGCTTACCATGCGCCAAGTTCAGCGGAGCAACGGACAGGCGCTTATGTTTGGGCAGTCGCGGGCGCGGGTTATTAATCCGGAAGACCAGCGTGAAAAAGTAACATTCAAAGATGTTGCGGGTTCGGAAGAGGCAAAAGAGGAACTTTTGGAAATTGTGGATTTTCTTCAAAACCCGCAACGGTTTCTTGATATCGGCGCGCGCATTCCCCGCGGCGTGCTTTTGATGGGGGCGCCCGGCACGGGAAAAACGATGCTTGCCAAGGCCGTTGCAGGCGAGGCGAGTGTGCCATTTTTTCATATGTCGGCATCCGAGTTTGTGGAAATGTTTGTGGGAGTGGGCGCAAGCCGCGTGCGGGATTTGTTCCGCATGGCAAAAAAAGCGGCTCCTTCCATTATATTTGTGGATGAAATTGACGCGGTAGGGCGGCATCGGGGCGCGGGGCTTGGCGGCGGGCACGATGAGCGCGAACAAACACTGAACCAAATTTTGACGGAAATGGACGGGTTTGAAACATCGGATCAGGTTATTGTGTTGGCGGCGACAAATCGGCCGGACGTGCTGGATCCGGCATTGCTGCGCCCGGGGCGGTTTGACCGGCGGGTGGTGCTTGATTTGCCGGATATCGGCGAACGGGAAGCGATTTTGCGGGTGCATGCCGTAAAAAAGATAATGGACACGGATATAAATTTGCGCAAAATTGCCGAGCGCACGCCCGGGTTTTCAGGAGCGGATTTGGCAAATTTGGTAAACGAGGCGGCAATTTTGGCCGCGCGCAGCAGCCGAAAAACAGTAAGTCAAGAGGATTTAACTGTTTCTATTGAAAAAGTTATGTTGGGGCCGGAGCGTAAAAGCAGAGTGTTTTCCGAGAAAGAGAAAAAGATCACGGCGTATCACGAGGCGGGGCATGCGCTGGTGGCGGCATCTCTTCCGAATGCGGATCCGGTGCATAAAATTTCCATCGTGTCGCGCGGGCGCGCCGGCGGCTATACCATGAAGCTCCCCACGGAAGACAAGCATTTATATACGCGCGAATATTTTTTGGACGAGCTTGCGGTTTCACTCGGCGGATACGCGGCCGAGGAAACGGTATTTGGCGAAATAACAACCGGGTCTTCCGACGATATCCGCAAAGCAACCGGTCTTGCGCGCGGATTGGTTACGCGGTATGGCATGTCGGAAAAAATTGGTCCGGTGGCATGGGACGATCAAAGCGATCTTGTATTTTTGGGTCATGATATAGGCCATGAAAAGAAATATTCGGAAGAAATCGCCTCCCTGGTGGACATGGAAGTGGAGCGGTTCATGAAAGAAGCGCTGGAGAAAGCAAAGAAAATTGTGCGGGAAAAGAAAGAAAAACTTTCCGAAATCGCGGAGTATCTTATTCAGTATGAAACAATAGAACAGGATATATTCCGCAAGCTGATGGGAATAAATCAGGAAAACCCTTCTCTTGTTGGCGCATAAAAATCTGCGCACATTCAAAGCATCAAGTAGGGTATTCTGAAATTTATCGCGATTGCGAGAACTTTAGGAATGCCATTAGACCTGTCCCTTAATAAATTTTCGGCTAAAAATTCCAGAAATCCGGCCGGGGCTTGGTGAAAATTTCTTGCGTGAGCCCTGCTGGCGCTTCAAAA
>SBBS01000033.1 GCA_005239605.1 bacterium
CCCATCTCATATTTCTGAAATTTCACTCTAAAATTTATTAAGGGACAGGTCTAATATCTGCGGGATATAGTGGTTTGCTTGCAGAATAAAAAAATATAAGCATAATAGTATTATATGGACATGGATCCAAATCAGATGCCGGAAGAAACGCGAGTTCCTTCTTCTGTTCCATTGCTCTCCGCGCCCAAAAGGCATTTGGCGCGCTGGGCGGTGATGCTTGTTGTTATTATTGTTATTGCCGCGCTTTTGTACGTGTTTCGCGGCATATTTGTTGCCGCGCTCATAGACGGAACTCCGATCAGCCGCCTTGCGGTAATACGCGAGCTGGAACATCAGTCAGGGGCGGAGGTTCTTGACGGGCTTGTGAATCAGGCGCTTGTGGAAAAGAAAGCTGAAGAAAAGGGAATTATGGTAAGCGACGAAAAAATTGAGCAAGCGTTAATAGATATAAGCGCGAATCTTAGTTCACAGAATATGACGCTGGAAGATGCGCTAAAAGCAGAGAATGTTACTCTTGATCAAGTTCGAAAAACTATTCGGTTCCAAAAACTTGTGGAGCTGCTGTTGGAAGATCGGCTTGCGGTTTCCGAGGAAGAAATAAAAACATACATGGAACAAAATAAGGATTTCTTGCCTCCCAACGACTCAATTGATGAACAAAAGAAAATGGCGCAGGATATGCTGCGCCAGCAAAAACTCTCTTCCGCATTTTCAGAATGGTTAATTGCGGCAAAAGCGGAAGCAAACATCTCCTATTGGAAGAAGTATTAAAATCACAAACGATTAACGTAACTTTTACGGCGTGATTTTGCTGTGTCCATATTTATAATTATGGTTACCCACGAGCCGCAGTACGCAAAACTCGCGGATAAAATTGTAAAATTTGAACCGGCTTCAAAAATTGCGTAAACAAACGAATCTTTGATATGATGCGGGTATGCTTAAAGGGGAAATACATTCTTTTTTTAAGGGTGATATAGAAACATCCGCAAAAGCGCGCGATGAATACAGCAGAGATGCCAGCTTGTTCCGCATAAAGCCGGAGCTTGTTGTGTTTCCAAAAGACATGGCAGACGTATGCAATTTGGTTTCATTCGTTGCGAAGAAAAAACAGGAAGGAGCAGACATATCGCTTACGGCTCGTTCCGGCGGCACGGATATGACGGGCGGCCCTCTTTCTGACTCTATCGTAATGGTATTTACGCGGTATATGAATCGTTTGAAAGGATTTGCGGGAGCGGGAGAATATGTGGTTATTGAGCCCGGGATGTATTATCGTGATTTTGATGTTGAAACAAAAAAACACGGGTTTATATTGCCAAGCTATCCGGCATCTCGCGAAATGTGCGCTATCGGAGGCATGGTGGCGAATAATGCAGGAGGAGAAAAAAACTTGAAATACGGAAAAACCGAGCGCTATGTCAAAAAAATTACCATGGTGCTCCGCGACGGAAAGCCGCATGTATTTAAGCCCATGCGCAAAGAAGAATGGGAGCGGAAAATGCGGGAAGACGGAATTGAAGGAGATATATACCGGCGCATGCGCGACTTGATTGTTTCTCATCGCGCGATTATTGAAAAAGCGCGGCCGGCTGTTTCAAAAAATTCATCAGGATATAATATCTGGGACGTGCTGGATGAAAACCGCGGCATGTTTGATTTAACCAAAGTAATTGTCGGCTCGCAAGGAACGCTCGGCGTTATTACCGATGTTACGTTTCAGCTGGTGCGTCCCAATCCGCATGCCGCGCTTGTCGTGTTGTTTCTTGATGACATGAATAATCTGGGAGAAATAATTAAACGCATGATGCGCCACAAGCCGGAGAGTTTTGAATCATACGACAATCATACGTTTCAGGTTGCGGTAAAATTTTTTCCAGAGTTCGCGGCACGCTTAAAGAGTAATTTTTTTAAACTTGCCGTTTCTTTTTTTCCTGAAATATGGATGATACTTACGGGTGGAGTTCCTAAATTGGTGCTTCTGGCGGAATTTACCGCCAAGACCGAGAAAGAAGCGCGGCGCATGGCGGAAAAGGCGGAAAAAGACATGCGCGTATCTTTTGGGTTGCGTACTAAAATTGCGCGTACGCAAGCCCAAGCCGAAAAATATTGGGCAATGCGCCGGGAAAGTTTCAATTTACTGCGGAAACGCGTCCGGGGATTGCGCGCCGCGCCTTTTATTGACGACTTTGTGGTTCAGCCGGAACAAGTGCAGGAATTTCTTCCTCAATTAGAAAAAATTATAAATGAATATGATGACCTGATTTATACAGTGGCAGGACACATGGGAGACGGTAATTTTCATGTGATACCTCTCATGGATCAAAAAAACAAACGGATGAAACAAACCATCTGTGAAGTAGGCCGGCGCGTGTATGATCTTGTGCTTTCGTATCATGGATCTATCAGTGGAGAGCACAACGATGGCCTTGTTCGCGGTCCTTATGTAAAGGACATGTTTGGCAAAGAGATGTACGAGTTATTTGAAGAAACAAAACGCATTTTTGATCCCGATGGTATCTTCAATCCGGGCAAGAAGATTGGTGTTTCTCTTGAAAAAATGCTGGGGTATATAAAAACGGCGTCTTAGAGCCTGTTCAAAATCTCGCGATGCCCGCCTTGAATTTTCAGGCAGGGGGAATATTTTGAACAGGCTCTTATCACTTGGAAATCGAATTTCCAAGTTGCAAAATACATGCTAAACAGTGTAAGGTAAGTCCGTATGGAACCGCTTGCATCAAGCATGCGTCCCGGAACACTCGGTGAGTTTATCGGGCAAGAGCATTTAGTTGGTATGGGCAAACCAATACGGATTGCTATTGAGCGGCAGCATTTGTTTTCGTTTATTTTTTGGGGACCCCCCGGCGTGGGAAAAACAACGCTTGCAAAGATATACGCAAATGCCCTTCATGCGGAATTTTACGAACTTTCAGCGGTATCCGCCGGCAAAGATGATATCAAGCGCGTGATTGCTCATCATCTGCCGCCTGGCGAGGCGGGCAAACCAAAAATTTTATTTCTGGACGAGATTCATCGCTTCAACAAAGCCCAGCAAGATTTTTTACTGCCGTATGTGGAAGCGGGCGAGCTCACGCTTATAGGCGCTACCACTGAAAACCCCAGCTTTGAGATAATACCAGCGCTTCTTTCACGGTGCCGCGTGTTTGTGCTCAATGAACTTGCCGACAGCGAAATGGAGTCCATAATCGCGCGCACCAAAATAAAAGTGCCCAAAATTGCACAAGACTGGCTGGTGCGTATGGCCAATGGAGACGCGCGCCAAGCCATTACTATGCTTGAAAACGCTCAAAAACTCTACGGGAACATAACAATTGATACGCTCAAGGATACTCTCCAGTCAAAATATATTCGTTACGACAAAAAAGGCGAGGAACACTACAATACGATTTCCGCATTTATCAAAAGCATGCGTGCAAGCCAGCCGGACGCGGCTTTGTATTATCTCGCGCGGATGATTAACGCGGGCGAGGATCCAAAGTTCATTGCTAGGCGCATGGTGATATTCGCAAGCGAAGATGTGGGGCTTGCAAATCCTACCGCTCTTGTTGTTGCAAATGAAGTATTTCGGGCAGTAGAAACCATCGGGTATCCGGAATGCGCCATTAATCTTGCGCATGGTGTTGCGTATTTATGCGCGCAGAAAAAGGATCGCCGCGCATACGACGGCCTTATGACCGCGATGGCAGACGCAAAAGAACATGGCAATTTGCCCGTGCCGTTAAAAATTCGAAACGCGCCCGCCAAGCTCATGAAAAATCTGGGATACGGCAAGGGATATGAGAAGTATACGAAAGAGGATTTATTGCCGGACGAGATTAAGGGAAAAAAATACTTAAAATAAGATATCCGCTACAATCCGAGAATAGATCGGAGCCGTTTTTCGTCAAAACCGATGACAATTTCTTTGTCTATTATAATTACCGGCACGCCCATTTGGCCGGTGCGCTCTATCAATTCGTTTCGTTTTTCGGCATCTTGAGCAACGTTGTGTTCTGTGTAAGCAATATTGTTCTCTCCAAAAAATTCTTTCGCCATTTTACAGTATACGCAGGCAGGAGTGGTATATATTGCAACGTTTTTCATGGTCATTATTTTATTTATAAATTATTAAATCTGAAATCAAAAATTTTAAATTATATCCCTGTGGATAACACAGTGTAGCATATAAATGTTTGATTATATAATAGTAGCAGATAGTTTTTATTTTGCGAAAGGTCGTACAATAAATTTTCCCTTATTTTTTAGTTTTTATATATGAAAGCATTGCACGCTATATCATTTATTCTTGTCATAGTAGGCAGTTTAAACTGGTTGTTGGTGGGTGTTGTCGGATGGGATATCGGAGAACTTTTTGGCGGCATGGATATGCTCGTTTCAAAGATTATTTATATTCTTGTAGGCCTGTCTGCAATTATTCTTCTGGCAACTCACAAAAAAGACTGCCGCAATTGTTTTGGCGGCTCATCGGGTATGTCGTCAGGCATGGGTTCATCTGGTATGCCTCGTTAATAACATATTGAATCATGCGGCATGGATGGAAATAGGTAACAGATGTAAATTATTGATGCAAACAAAAACCCTGCGCAGTATGCCGGGTTTTTGTTAGTTATTATTTTATTATGCGAACACGTTTATATACAGTTGAATCGGTAACAAGCGGACATCCCGATAAAATATGCGACCAAATTTCGGATGCCATTTTGGATGAATGTCTTCGGCAAGATTCGCGAAGCAGAGTTGCCGTGGAAACATTCGGCAGCCATGGATTGTTGGTGATTGGGGGTGAAATTACGACCAATGCCGTATTTGACGCCGAGTCAATTGCGCGCAAGGTATATCGGGATATCGGATATGCGGATGAACTAAACGTTATAACAAACATTATGCGCCAATCGCCGGACATTGCGCTGGGAGTGGATACAGGGGGCGCGGGCGATCAAGGCATTATGTACGGGTATGCCACGGACGAGACGCCGGAATTTTTGCCAAAAGGTGTTGTGTTGGCGCATGCGCTTACGCGCGGCCTTGAGAAGTTGAGAAAAGAAAAAACTGTGCCATGGCTCGGCCCCGATGGCAAAGCGCAAGTTACCATAGAAGACAACAGAGTGAAAACCATTTTGGTAAGCGCGCAGCATGATGCCGCAATATCGCATGAGGAAGTGAAAAAAACAATTACTGAAAAATTGATACAGCCGCTTGCGGGAGATTTGTCGGGCATAGAGATTTTTGTAAATCCTACCGGCGCTTTTACCATTGGCGGTTTTACGGCTGATACGGGTCTTACCGGGCGCAAGCTTATGGTAGATACCTACGGCGGCATATTGCCGCACGGCGGCGGATGCTTTTCGGGCAAAGATCCTACCAAAGTGGATCGATCGGCGGCATATATGGCGCGATTTGCCGCAAAAAATCTTGTGGCAAATCATTTTGCAAAACGAAGCTTGGTATCGGTTGCCTATGCTATTGGCAAAGCGGAACCATTGATGGTGCACGCAATTGACGAAGAAGGCAGAGACATAGGGGAGATCGTTCGCAGAAATTTTGATTTTCGTCCCGCGGCCATTATAGAACGCCTGCGTCTTCGCGAGCCCCGGTATCAACGTACGGCGGCATACGGCCATTTCGGCAGAAGCGAATTTCCGTGGGAAGAAATTATAAAAATCAGATAAAGCGCGGATTTTTCTTTTTTGTTTTGGCATGAGACCTGTCCCTTAATAAATTTTCGGCTAAAAATTCCCGAAATCTGGCCGGGGCTTGGTGAAAATTTCTTGCGTGAGCCCTGCTGGCGCTTCAAAA
>SBBS01000067.1 GCA_005239605.1 bacterium
GTGAAATTTCAGAAATATGAGATGGGGCGCCGGTGAAAATTTTGAAGCGCCAGCAGGGCTAACGCAAGAAATTTTCACCAAGCCCCGGCCAGATTTCGGAAATTTTTAGCCGAAAATTTATTAAGGGACAGGTCTAATATTTGGTTCTATATAACACGATCATAGCCGCGGTTAAACTTATTCTACAATCAACTTCCCTACCATGCCCATTTGCCGGTGTTCGCCCACACTGCAATAAAACTCAAACATTCCCGCTTTATCGGCCTTAAAGTCCACAAAAGAACTCTCGCCTGTGTTCACAATGGCAGTTCCCGCATCGTACCCGCTTACCCGCCAATCATGCATGCCGTTTGTGCTTGTAAAATTGACGCGCACAAAATCACCCTTTTTTACGCGGATTTCTTTTACGGAAAATTCAAAATTTTTGCCTTCCACGTTAAACTCTTTGAGAGAAGCCGCTTCCATCACACCCTCATCACCTATCATTTCGTCTTCCGCGCCAATTTCAACCGGCGCTTGCTCCGGCACAGGCGGTATGTCATTAAAGGAAGGAATCGGCAACGACGCTTCCAGCGCGTCTTTTTGGCTTTTAACGCCTTTGTAATACAGTATGCCCCCGCCAATGAGAACCGCCAAAACTATAAGCATAAAAATAATACTATTACCCCTGTTTGAATGTATGTGTTTCATCTTTTTATAATACCATCCCGTAAAGACATGTCAAAATTGCGATGGAGGCGGCGGAATGGGAGGAGTGGAAGTTGAAGCGGCCGCGGGAACGGCTGAGCTGTTTTGCGGCGCCGGGAATGCGCCCCCGGCGGCAGTATTAGAAGGCAATGCAAGAAAATGCTCCTTTCCGGAAAGTTTCCGAACGCCGTTTACCGCAAATAAAAGATCGTTCTCTAAAACGGGAGCAATGCGTTCGCGCACCGGGCCCAAAAGCGTCTCTTCATGGCCTTGCACCGCCTGCGCCAAAAAAGCCGATGGCGATAAACCTTCCACTTCCACGTTATCCCAATCGCGTAAAATACGATCCGCCTCCGACAGATATGCGGCATATTCACTGAACGCTTCTTTATTGTTTTGGTCATCAATGGCGACTTCGCGAATACGCGCCATGCGCCGCCCAAGCGCATCCCCAAACATGCGAAACGCGTCTGCCGGTTTGCGTTGCGCAAATGAATGGAGCGATTGCAGTTGCTGGTCTATAACAAATATCTTGGCAGCGGTTATGAATCGCTTTTTTTCAAAATCCGTGCGTTCGGAAATATGATCAAGCGCATCAAGATGATCTGTTGCCATGCCAAGCGCCTCGGCAAGAACATACATATCTCCTAAACGTTCCGCCGCCGCGTAAAAAAACGGCATATTTTCACGATACAATTCCAAAGCCCGCTGCGTTGCTGAAATGCCCTTGCCTGCCAGGGCATCGGCTTCGCTCAAACGCTCTAATAAGCGTTCTTGGTAGCGCTCCGCGCGTGAAGAATCCGAACGCGTAAAAAACAAGCGCGCGTTCTCGCTCCAAAGGTCCAAAAAATAAATCGGGCTTTCGGGCGTCAACCCCGGATCAGGCAAACCAAACTCCGACTCGGCAAAAACGTTCCTGCTAATTATTCCCCCTAAAAAAACACCGAAAATCACTGCCAACATTGATAATTTCTTCACATGTAATATCATAGCACAAAATTTGTTTTCCTGCTGAAAGGAGTAATAGTATAGTTTTCGCTATGATATGGATTTTGTGCCTTGCATTTGCGCAAAATGGGACCGTCGCCCAAACAAAAACCATTAAATTTCTCAATGGTTTCTATAATTTCATCATTTTGATTTTTATTCTTCTTTTGCTTCTGTTTGCTCTTCTGCCGCCTCGGCTTTCTTTTCTCCTTGCCCTGCCGCAGCTTCATGCGGGGCGGGATCAAATCCCACACGGGTCTGGCCTTTCAGAGAAATTTGTTTCTCGCGCTTGCGAAGTTCTTTCACCGCTTTTTCACGCACAAAGTAGAGCTTTGCGCGGCGGGTTTTGGACCGCTTTACAATTTCTATTTTTTCAATAACCGGCGAGTACAAAGGAAAAATACGCTCCACCCCCACCCCCGAAACCATCTTTCGGACTGTAAACGCGGCTCCCGCTTCGCGTCCATGTTTTCGGGCAATTACAAGACCTTCAAACACCTGGAGACGTGTTTTATCCCCTTCTTTTATGCGCTGGTGAACGCGAATAGTATCCCCCGATCGTAAATCAAGATTTTTTCGCTCTTCTACAGATACCGGCGTTTGAATAATAACTGATTGCATATTCGTTATTTATATAAAAAAAATGACTATTTTGCAAGGGGTTCTATTCCTGAAACCAGGAGCATGAAACTTGAAACTTTTTTGCTTTAGGTTACGAGTTACGGGTTACGGAGGTTACGGGGTCAGGAGGTTACGGGTTACGGGGTTGCGGGGTCGGGGACGCTTATTTCGCTGGATTCTAGATTCCTCAAGGTAATCCCTCGTTACACGTAAGATACTCAGCGCCTTGTGCTGAGCGATGACTTTGTTGCCAAATCGAAGATTTGGACAAAGTCTATCGGCTGCCGGACTAGGATTCCCCGTCTGCAAGGGCCTGAGCTGGGAGACCAGGATTCGAACCTGGATTGATGGATCCAGAGTCCATAGTCCTACCGTTAGACGATCTCCCAGCTCAAGTCCCGGCATGGCGGGCAGGGAACCTAGATTTCCGCGTCCAGAGCGCGGCGTGACTACCATTGCGCTACCCGGCATTAGACCTGTCCCTTAATAAATTTTAGAGTGAAATTTCAGAAATATGAGATGGGGCGCCGGTGAAAATTTTGAAGCGCCAGCAGGGCTCACGCAAGA
>SBBS01000058.1 GCA_005239605.1 bacterium
GATTTTGGATCCAATCCCGCTTCGCCGCGCCGTTTGTAAGCGGATATCCAACGTTCTATGCTTCGTTTGCCGTGGGGACATACCTTTGCCACAGTAACCCGGCACCACGCCGCTAGCTAATAAAAAATAGCGGCAAAAATGAAGCCACCCCGCGGGCAGAAAATGCGGGGCAAATATCCCGGTGATCATTTGAAAAATAATGAAAGACCGGGACGGGTTGGCAAACCGAGCACATGCCAAAAAAAGTTCCGAGGATCTTTTCAAAATCCTCACTTCAATTCCAAGTATCAGATTTTGGTGCTTGGTGAGAAGTTCTTTGAATTATATGCCATGTATCGTTTACCGTGAAGGCAAAAGCTCCATTTCGATAGGAAGCGAGAGAGAAACGTGTTTGTGTTTCCCTCGCTTGGCGAAGTTAAGAATAGTGAATCCTTTCACTTTCTTTGATTTTTGATCCAATCGAAGCACAACATCATCAGATGTCTCTTCTGATATGTCTTTTGCGGACGGTTTCCCTTGTGACACATACAAAATGTCGGCATCTTCATCGTATTGATAATAAAGTTTCATAGGGATAGGTGTTTTATTTTGCTGGTAAGATATGCCGTGAGAACAAAGTTTCTTGTATTTGTTTTAACAACAATGGCGATATATTTGTTTCTTTTCGGAATAAGGGAATAGCAGATTTTCACAGTAGGATCGAGTTTCGAACGACGTGTGATGTCGGGGTGAGCCAAAACATTTTGCAGGGTCTTTCGGTAAGAAAGAATCTCGGGGTGAAACATTACGATGTGATTCCATCTTTCGGCGGTTAGCACAACTTTTCCGAACGGGGAATCAAACGTTTCCATAAGAACATGTTACCACACCAACAAAGGAATTTCAATTGCTTTACTCTTCCGAAGTGAAGGGTGAAGCACAGATGTTCTTTAAAACAACCCAGCGCTACATTCTGCGAGAAAATCACTGACGGTAGATCTATTTGTAACTTTGACCGCATTTTCAGTCACGTTCTTGTAGAATTTAGCGCTGGGAGAAATTGTTACAAATCATCAATCGAAATGTCAGCTTGCTTGAGTATTTCACGAAGCGTGCCTTTCGGTATGTCTTTTGTGTGATAAGCAACTGTTGTGCGTTTCTTTGTGGTTGGATGATAGAACACGTAATGACTGCCCGACGTGTGATCAAGAAAAATCCCTTCTTTTTTAGAAGAGTAATAATTTTCTTTGGAGTAATGCTTGGCAATTTAGGCGCGGGACAACGAACGCCGTTGAGAGGTTTCTGCAAAATCTACGGTTGTGATAAAACTTTCGTTGTCAGAAGGAATAGGGTCGTTGTGTTTTTTGAGGCTCGTAAGATATGCTTTTATAGCATCAATTACCATTTCTTTTGCTTGGGCAAGCGTTTTGCCGTATGTTACGCATCCCGGCAACGCGGGTACGGTCACCGTGAACCCACCCTCCGGTTCTGGACGAAAAATAACATTGTAACGAAGAATATTCATAAATCAATCATACCAAAGCAAATATGAGTTTGCAACTTCAATTTCCCGCGAGCGGGTGTTTTTTCTTGAAATTCTGAAAGCAAACCCCATTAATTAAGCGAATAACATATATAAAAACACCCCCACAACGGGGATGTTTTTCAATTTTCACCACATGCAGCTATCTTGCGTATTCAATGGCGCGCATTTCACGGACGATGTTTACTTTTATTTCACCCGGGTATTTCAGTTCCTGTTCAATGCGGTTTGCAATGTCACGCGCCATTTTCTTTGCCTCCAAATCCGATACATTGTCGGGGGTAACGAACACGCGGATTTCACGGCCTGCTTGAATGGCATATGATTTCTCAACGCCGGTAAACGAGTTTGCGATGTTTTCAAGGTCGGAAAGGCGTTTGAGATAGTTTTCAACTGAATCGCGGCGCGCGCCCGGGCGGCCTGCGGAAATGGCATCCGCAACTTGCACAATAACCGACTCAAGCGTTTCGTACGGATATTCTTCATGATGCGATTGCATGGCCTGTATGATGCGGTTATCGGCGTTGAATTTCTGTAAAATACGCCGGCCAATTTCCACATGCGTGCCCTGTACTTCATGATCAACCGCTTTTCCAATGTCGTGGAACAAAGCGCCTTTTTTGGCGATGGCTGCGTCTCCGCCAAGTTCGGAAGCAAGCATGCCGGCCAAATGTGCCATTTCAATGGAATGCTGAAGCACGTTTTGGCCGTAGCTGGTGCGGAATTTCAAGCGTCCCAAAAGGTGCAATAACCGCGAATCAACGTCAAACACGCCTACTTCGTATGCGGCGCTCTCGCCCGCGTCTTTGATAATTTTATCAATTTCCAGTTTCGCTTTTTCCACGACTTCCTCAATGCGCGCGGGCTGAATGCGGCCGTCGGTAAGCAGATTTTCCAGCGCCATTTTTGCCACATGGCGCCGTACCGGGTCAAAACCGGAAATAATCACGGCGCCCGGCGTGTCATCCACGATGATCTCAACGCCGGCGGCGCGTTCCAAGGCGCGGATGTTGCGGCCTTCGCGGCCGATGATCTTTCCTTTGATTTCTTCGTTTGGAATAGTAACAGTGGTGGTGGTAAACTCGGAAGCGGCTGAAGATCCCAGGCGGTGCACAATGGCCGCGAGAATATCTTTTGCCTTTCGTTCAAACGCTTCGTTGCCGGTGCGTTCCAATTTTTGGATGCGCGCCAGAATATCTTCTTCGTATTTTTTCTCCAAACTTTTTAACAGTTCGTCGCGCGCGGCAGCTTCGGAAAGGCCGGCTACGCGCTCCAGTTCTTTGCGCCGTTCTTCTTCCAGCGCGGCGATGCGTTCTTTTGCCTCGCGCACTTTTTCGGCTTTTTCTTTGAGCTCGTCCGCTTCTTTGTCCAGGTCGGTGTATTTTTTGTCTATCAGTTCCTCGCGGCGGGCTATGCGTTCTTCCAGTTTGCGGATTTGTTCTTCTTGCCGTTTTACTTCTTTGTTTGTTTCTTCTATAACTTTTGCCGCCTTATCTTTCGCGTTCAGCAAAATCTCTTGCGATTCTGTTTTCGCGTTGAGCATAAGCTGTTGAATTTTCAGCTCGGCGGTGTTTTTGCGCTGTTGGACCAAGAGCTGGCGGATGAAGTATCCGGCGCCTCCTCCTACGATCAGCGCGCCGAGTCCGATGAGCGCTACATATAGTATATTCATAATAATAAGCCGATTCCGGACGTTTTCAGCCGCATATACCGTTCAAGATGGTGTGTATATGTTGAACTATTCTCCGTGGGTACGGAGTTTAAATTAAGAAAGGCCTTATGCCGCGCGTATTTAGATGAGTATAGCACATAGCGCTTGGAATAAGAGTGTTGAACGGTACTATGCTTGCCGGAAAATCGGAATTAGAAAGTTTGTTCCAATAATCAATAAATGAACGTGTGCATACTGTAGCAAATAGAGCTTTTAATGTCAACACAATTGCAAAAACCCCCGCGCGGGGGCGGGGGAAAGATTATGTATTTATAATTGGGTGACCTTTTTTCTCTGCGTCTATATAACGTGAGAAAGAGGGGAAAAGTTGCTTTTTAAGGTAAACGCGCGGATGGCGCGCAATGTGTCGCGCGCGAACAGTAAAGCCGCCAGCAGCGAACCTGCCACCAGAAGCTGTACTGTGCTTTCGGCGCCAAGAAACGCGCGAAAGAAAAAATCTATTATCATAATGGGTGAGCGGCTAAATGTATGCACAATGGCGTTTTGAAGCACCTGGTTGAAGAAAATAGATTCGGCGAGCTGGCGCACAACGAGCATTACCACCAGTGTTTCCAGCGCCAAAAGCGGGAGCACGCGGCGCGTAAACCAAATGACGCGAACTCTTCGCATTATGATTTTTTTGATAGAAGGGGATAGAGTGAGGTTCATATTTATATAAATTGTTTTAATATCTTTTTTGCGCGAAACAGGCGCATTTTAAGAGTGGAAAGGGGAATTTGTTCTTCAGCGGCGATTGTTTTGTAGGGCTTTCCCTGCAAGTAATGGGCCTCCACGATATGGCGAAGATCATCAGGCAGTTCTTTCAGCAATTCTTCCGCAAACATGCGCGTTTCCGCGTCTTTCGCAATGTCTTCGGTTCCTGCCAGATTTTCATAAATTTCCGGATCCAGCGGCGCGGATCGCTCATACACGCGCTTTAATTTTCGGTAGTGGGAAATAGCGGCATTAATTACAATGCGGTATCCCCAGCTTTTGAATGAAGCATGTTCTTGCTTCTTGAACTTGCCGCCGTTGAGATAGATGCTGGTGAATGCTTCCTGCAGTATATCCTCGGTTTCTTCTTTTTGCCGCACCACGCTGTAAGCGGCCCGGAAGAACGCTTCTTGATAGCGGTCTATGAGAAGACTAAAAAGATCCGGGTTTTTTAGGGATGCTTGCAAGAGCTCTTCATCGGACAGATCCGCAATGTCCGGCGCGCCGTGTATTGCTTGTGGTGTCATAAGTATTTTCTAATGTCTTTTAACAAGTTCACTATATATTACGCCGGATAAAAAGAAAAGGTAACGCTTTTTAGGATTAGACCTGTCCCTTAATAAATTTTCGGCTAAAAATTCCCGAAATCCGGCCGGGGCTTGGTGAAAATTTCTTGCGTGAGCCCTGCTGGCGCTTCAAA
>SBBS01000039.1 GCA_005239605.1 bacterium
CTGCTGGCGCTTCAAAATTTTCACCGGCGCCCCATCTCATATTTCTGAAATTTCACTCTAAAATTTATTAAGGGACAGGTCTACTGACGGTGAGGAGACATTATCCGCCGCCGAATAATGGCAGATTATAATGTTGTTACCGAAGCGACTTTGTCGCTGGGTTCCAGTTTCATGATGCGCACCCCCTGCGTGGAGCGCCCGAGCGAGGGAATGTTTTTTAATGGCGTGCGGATAACTTGCCCTTTGGTGGACACCACAATTAAATCTTCTTGGTCGGGGAGAATGATGCGGCTTGAGACAATCGCGCCGGTTTTTTGGGTTACATTCATTGTTTTGATGCCTGAGCCGCCGCGGTTTTGCGTTTTATATTCTTTTACTTTTGTTTTTTTGCCGTAGCCCATTTCCGCAACCACCAAGAGTTCCTCGCTGGCTGATGCTTTGGGGATAATATCTGCGCCCACTACGGTATCGTTTGCTTTGAGGCGTATGGCGCGCACTCCGGAAGATGCCCGGCCCATGGGACGCACATCCTTTTCTTTAAAGCGAACACTCATGCCGCGGCGCGTGGCAATTATAATTTCTTCTCCCGAGGCAACAAGCCGCACCCATCCCAGGCGGTCGTTTTTTTGCAGTTTTATGGCGATAATGCCGGAACGGCGCACATCCAGAAACTGTTTGGCGTCTGTTTTTTTGATAACGCCTTGTTCGGTTATCATAGTAAGAAACAATTCCCCCTCTTTGTTTTTCTTTGGAACGGGGAGAATGGAAGTTACCTGTTCGGTGGAAGCAAGCGGCAAAAAGTTTGCGATTGCTTTTCCTTTGGAAACACGTTTGCCTTCCGGCAGTTCATACGCGCGGATTTGATACGCTTTGCCGAGCGAGGTAAAGAATAGCAGTTCATCATGCGTATTTGCGCTTACAAACTGATCAACCACGTCTTCTTCTTTTGTCATGATGCCGATGGTGCCTTTGCCGCCTCTCCGCTGCATGCGGTATTCTTCGGGATTTACGCGCTTGATGTAGCCGCCTTTGGTGAGGATGACCGCTGATTCTTCTTCGGGCACCAAGTCTTCGGTTGAAATGGATTTCGCCGCTCCCGCGACAACTCGCGTTCGGCGTTCTTCCGGGTACAGTTTCTGCACTTCTTCCGTTTCTTTTACGATGATGTCGCGTATTTTTTTGGGACTTGCCAAAATGCTTTCCAATTCCGCGATGAGCGCCCTTTTTTCTTTAAGTTCGTCCTCCACTTTTTTGCGCTCAAGCCCCGCAAGGGTTTGCAGGCGCATTTCCAAAATGGCGGTCGCTTGAATCAAGGTAAGCCGAAATTTAGCAACCAGGTTTTTGTGCGCCGTTTCTTTGTCGGCGGACGCTTTTATTGTTTTTATTATCTCATCAATGTGGTCAAGCGCTTTTTTCAGCCCCTCCAGAATATGCGCGCGTTCCCGGGCTTTTTTGAGGTCGTAGCGAGTGCGGCGTTCAATTACCACATGGCGGTGCTTGATAAATTCTTCCAGCAAATTTTTCAGCGACAGCACCTGCGGCTGGAGACCGTCCACCAGCGCAAGCATGTTTACATGAAACGCGCGTTCAAGGTCGGTGTGTTTGTATAAGCTGTTGAGAACTTTTTGGGGAAACGCCCCCGATTTTAAATCCACCGCAATGCGCATGCCGTCTTTATCGGACTCGTCGCGCAGATCCTTAATGCCTTCAATACGTTTTTCTTGCACCAGTTCCGCTATCTTTTCAATTAAAGTGGATTTATTCACTTGAAACGGAATGGATGAAATGATGATCTGAAAATTGCCTTGTTTTGTTTCTATAATTTCCGCCTCGCCCCGCGTTATAATGCCGCCTTTGCCGGTTGCGAATGCCTGGTGGATGTCTTTTTTATTGTAAATAATGCCGCCGGTGGGAAAGTCGGGGCCTTTTACAAATTCCATAAGGTCGTCGGTGGTTGCTTTCGGATTTTGCAGGAGATGGCGTATGGCCTGCGCCAGTTCGCCGAGATTGTGCGGCGGAATGTTTGTTGCCATGCCTACCGCAATGCCAAGAGAACCGTTAAGGAGCAACTGCGGCACGCGCGTGGGGAGCACCACCGGTTCGGAGCGCGAACCGTCGTAGTTGGGAACAAACGGCACGGTTTCTTTTTCAATGTCGGCGAGCATGAGTTCCGCCATGCGCGCCATGCGGCATTCGGTGTTGTGGTTGATAAAGCCGTTGCCCACAAATGAATGACACTCACTGTCTACTTTTAGAGAGTAAACCGTTTGAATGCCCGCGTCTTCAATTTTTGAGATAGGATCGAACAGATAATTTGTAGAGAGGAGCTGTGAAATAAGAAGATGAATATCTGTTTTACATAGGGGGGTAACAGCTTTCAAAACTTGCGTTCCCCGTGTTCTTAAATTAGGGCACCGATCAAAGTTTTGTTTAAAAACAAACTCTCGTGAGCGCCCGGGGGCTTCGTTATCTATATTTCCACGGATAAGTTCGCTCAAAAATGGTATAAAATCGGTGGATGAATATTGTTTTTTGTATTTGGCGGCAGCGGCTTCTAAAGCAGCCTTTTTTCTTGCGGAAAAGAAATTTATTTCTTTTTGAAACAAGAGATAATTTTCAAGTCCCCGGATGTAAAGCTTATATGTGTTTCTATATGCGTCAAATCGTTTTGTGCCGGCAATGCCGAAACGCAAAAAAAGCACATGCAGCTGGTGGATTAATTCTTCACTTGTGGAAATAGCGCTTAACTCGGTAAATTTTTTCCCGCTGGAGCTGATGCTTCCATCACCTTCAAAATAGGCGCGCAAAAACACGGCAACGATTTTTTTGGGAGAATTGAATATGGTATGCGGAACGGTTTTGTGCTTTGCGGTAACGGGCGCAAGGCCTATGTTTCGCAGGAATTCAACAACATGTCTTGCGTGGATTTCAAATGCGCGATAGGGTTTTTTCCCATAAGAACTCGCGTTTCTCTTAAAACTATGCAATCGGCAGTCAGGGAACGTTCGTTTCCATGATTCTTCAAAGGCGCGCAAAAATTCTTCATCGCTGTTGCAGAACTCAATTTCATTTTTTTGCACTGTTCCTTCGGAAATAATAGAGCCGAGAATAAATGCCAGATCTTCCGTGAGTGTTTTTGGCAATATTTTTATTTCTCTCCGCGATCCAGCCGGCAGTACTGGATAGAACTTTTCCAAGGATACGGGTTTCGCGGGCCATAAAATATGGGATGTTCTGTCTATAACCGCCACATCTCCGATTGCGACTTGGCTGAGCAGTTTCCAATGGAATTCAGGCCAATTGGCAGCAGGATTCACCCGCCATGTAAGTATCGGGTGGTTACGCGATCCGGTAACGGAAAAACCGCGCGCGGTAGTAATGGAAAGAGTGGGGTGGGCGCCGCTATCAAACCATTTTACCGCTTTTTGCGCGGCGCGATTTTTTGAAAGGACCTGTATGCGTATATCTTGGTTATTTGATTTTGTCTTAGCAATGCTTTTGATTGGCACAAGCCCGTTGTTGGTCGGGATAAGTGTGTTACCAGCAACGCAATAACGCATCGCAGCCGCGCTGTCGCCGTCAACGCTGCCCCAATTACCCTGACCCTCCACCAACGGGTATCGCAAAGAAAAATTTTGCGCCATGCGTACTAGCGAGTCATACACGGCGGTGTCGCCATGCGGATGGTAGCCTCCCAAAACGGCGCCCACCACATTAGCCGATTTTTTTAATTTTGCCGAGCGCCCAAGTCCCAATTCGTGCATCACATACAACACGCGGCGATGCACGGGTTTTAAGCCATCGCGGGCATCAGGAAGGGCCCGCGCCACGATTACCGACATGGCGTAGTCTAGGTATGATTCCTTCATTTCCTGGGTTATTTCCCGGTCGCTTGCCTGCGGCGGCGTCAAACGCGCCTCGTCGTCTGGTTCTTTGTGTTCTTTTTTATTGGCCATTTGTGTTTTAAAATACTTTCTTAAAACTGCGCTTGTATACCTTCTATTAGACCTGTCCCTTAATAAATTTTCGGCTAAAAATTCCCGAAATCTGGCCGGTGCTTGGTGAAAATTTCTTGCGTTAGCCCTGCTCGCGCTTCAAAATTTTCACCGGCGCCCCATCTCATATTTCTGAAATTTCACGCTAAAATTTATTAAGGAACAGGTCTATTGTTTCCGTGAACGTGTTCTTGAGCACATCAAAAGGAGACGCCGCTGTTTCTATTTGCGCTTTCATGTTTGACGCGTCAAACATATTTAAATCTATGCGGCGGCCGGCAATCATGAGCCACGATGCAATAACAGCAATCATGCAAACGGTTACGGAGATAAAGAGGATCTTTCGGCGAACATGCCGCGGTTTTTGCTGTAAGTTTTGTATGGAGTTTATGAAGTCCATTACTTATATAATACAGCAAAAAGCGGCATAAAAACAGTCTTGACAGCAGGTTTGCATTGTCGTATGTGCATAATAGCGGCGGCTTGCGTTTCCTTGCCGCATGTGTAAACTGATTGAAGGAGGAATTGCATCTTGCATATGAAACCAAACGAAACATTCGCAACGTGTCTTGATTGCGCTGATGGACGGACCAAGGAGCCGATTTTGGCATGGGCGCGTAAGAATATCGGGGTACAATGGGTTGATCTTCTTACGCGGGCCGGAATGGATGGGTCGCTGCTTTCAGGATTGCATCCCGTTATTGTAGAGGATTTGCGAAACCAGCTTGGCATATTGCTTGATAAACATCAATCAAAACATATTCTTGTTTCCGGACACTGCGAATGTGCGGGAAATCCTGTGTCAAAAGAGATGCATCGGGTGTGTATCAGACAAGTTTGCCAAATGCTGCGCTCGTGGAATTTGCCGGAAGGAGTGGAGGTAATCGGTCTTTTGGTGAATGAGGCGTGGGAGGTGGAACGAATCACATATTAATTTTGTTGAGTTTTAGGTTTCAAGATTCAGATTCCCTATAGGAGCCTTGCAAGGGCTCTTTTTGTTTGGTAGGGTTCTTAGGATTATGTACTTTGAATTAGGAGGTTACGTAATGGAAACAGAAACCTTTCTTTATAAAGAGCGGCACCTGCCCGATTTGAGCTGTGCTACAAGAGAAACATTGCGAGTTTTTTTTTACGCTGTGAAGGGCATAAGAGAAAAATATAGAAATAGACATAGCGGCCATGATGGGTGGTGGTATTACAGTACGGCATTGAAGAAGCTGGATGATCCCATAAAAGCGTTTGAATTTTTTTACCAGCCGAGCACGCGCACTTTTTTTACGACAAAAGAGGCGATAGAACAGTTGGGGGGGCGTGTTGATGGTGTTACAAACCCCGCATTTTCATCGGTTGCCAAAGGCGAGTCGTTAAAGGCAACTATCCGCACGCTTGCCCGTATTGGTTATAAAATATTCGTGATTCGGTATAGCGGCAAAGAAAAAAACATTACGCGCCAGCTGGCGGATATGTGCGAAGAGGAAGGATTATCGGTTTGCGTGGTGAACGGCGGAGAAAATAATACGCATCATCCCATGCAGGCGTTGTGTGATGGGTATACGGTATTTGAAGCAAAGGAACAAGATTTTCTTGCGGGAAATCTTACATATGCCATGGTGGGGGATTTGTCGGACAGCCGAACAATTCATGATATGTTAGGTGTGATTTCGCGTTTTGGCGCGATAAAAATTTACGGGGTGGGCGGCCGGTTTAATAATCCGCCTGAATGGGTTTTGTCCATGTTTCGCGAACGCGGCGTGACATACGAAAAAACAAGCGATTTATTATCTATCGCGAAAGAAGTGGATGTTTGGTATTTCACGCGGTATCAACAGGAGTACAAATGGTGGGGATGGGTGCTTAAGAAATTGAAAATTCTGCGGCTTGTTGAAAAATGTTGGTACGCGCGGTGGTACGGTGTTTCAGACAGATTGCTTTTTGTGTCAAAAAGTAATTGTATTTTCCTTCACCCGTTACCTCATGGCCATGAATATCCGGAAGATATCCATGTGCGAGATGATCGGTTCTTGCATTATGATCCCATGATTGAAAACAGTTTGCTAACAAAAATGGCCCTTTTTAAAATACTGCCTATATAAAGAAAATAGCCCGGGAATCCATGAAATATCCGGGCTTTTTATTTTCTCAAAAATATGATATGGTATCCCAGTAAGAAAAAGCAGACCTGTCCCTTAATAAATTTCACTCTAAAATTTATTAAGGGACAAGTCTAGTAAATGGTGCCCGTAGTTTAGTGGTAAAACTCCAGTTTGTGGAACTGGTATCGAGAGTTCAATTCTCTCCGGGCACCCCTGAAGTTCGTTATTATAACTTGTGGTTGTGTCTTGCTCGATGCGATCATCGGCGCAATGGCCCCTGCCTTTATTGGCTGGGGCTTTTGCGTTTTGAGGAGAGCGTGGTTATCCGCGATCACAATCTGCACTCGCTCAAATAAATTACATCCTTACCCCGCGGCTTGCCGCAGGGTGGTTGATTTTATTTTTAATCTTCCCGCGCCCTATAAAAACAACTTTGTTAAATACACCGTAGATCAAATCAAAGAAGATAAAATTTTGGATATTTTCAATAAGCTCAATGGAATCTATGCCATTGGGGACAAACTTGCTTCATTTTATTTACGAGATGTGATATTGATTTTTGACTTAGAAAAGTATTTACAAGTAGAAGATTTACAATATTGTCAGCCAGTTGATACATGGGTTAAGCAGGTAGCGATTAAATTAGATATTATTTCTTCACAAGCAATGGAAGTAAAAATTGTTAAATTGGCAATTATCAATGCCTGTAAAAATGTTAATGTTTCGCCACTTCTTTTTAATGCCGGAGCGTGGATGGTTGGCGCAAGGTCATTCGAATTACTTATTGAAAAATTATGACCACCCAAGACACAACCGGGAAAAAGTTTTTACGCGAGACCGACGCGCGTATTTTAATTGACCGAAAACTTCGCGATGCTGGCTGGGACCCGGAAGATAAAAACCAAGTCATTACCGAAGAAACTTCAGAAGCTGGTCGCGCCGACTATATCTTGAAAGACGGCCGGGGCCGCGGAATAGCCGTCATTGAAGCAAAGCGGTTTTCGGTTGAGCCCGCATCAGCCAAACAGCAAGCCCTTTCATACGCAGAATCAATCAAAGCCGAATTCATCTTTTTATCCAACGGAGAGGAAATTTATTTTTGGGACTACAAAAATCGCCCGGAGCAAAAAGTTGCGACATTCTATTCCCAGCGCGATCTTGAAAAAATTCAAAATCTTCGGCTTGAACAAAAACCGATATCCGTCATCCCGATTCCCGAAAGATATTTTAAGGGCGGGGAATGGCGCATGCCGCGTCCATATCAAAAAGAGGCAATACAAATCATGGATAAGGCGCTTGAAGGAGGAAAGCGTAAAATGCTTCTTGTCATGGCAACTGGCACGGGGAAAACCGACACCATCGCGCTCTACCTTAAACGGCTTTTTGACGCAGGAATTGTAAATCGCGCTTTGTTTCTTGTAGACAGAATTCCGCTTGGCGTACAGACCAAGGAGGTTTTTGATGAAATTCTCAAAGATCACTCATCTGCGCTTCTCTACGGCGGCAAGCCGAAGGATGAATCGGAAATAGTAATCTCTACACTCCAAACGCTGTATCCCCAGCTTCCATCACTCACCAGTGGTTATTTTGATGTGATTATCTCCGACGAGGCGCACAGAACTATTTTTGGCGTTTACAACGCCGTGCTTTCGCATTTTGATGCGATTCGTATCGGGCTCACTGCAACACCAAGCGGTTATGTGGACCGCAACACCTATAAGCTTTTCGGCTGTTGGGACGAGATAGAGCAAAAAGGTAAACCCACATTTGTTTACAGTATTCGAAGCGGTGTCAAAGACGGATATCTCGCCGGCTATGACATTGCACAAATCGATACTAAAGTTTCGCTTGAAGGAGTAAATTTTGAAGGAGAAGATTATAGCCCGGAGGACTTGGAAAGAAAAATAAACATTCCCGCGCGAAACGAACAAGTTGCGCAGGCGTATTTTGCTGAAGAAGAAAAGCGCGATCCCAAGAGGCCGAGAAAAGCAATTGTTTATGCCGTCACTAAGCGCCATGCCGCACAACTTGCGTATTATTTCAATCAAGCCAAGCCTGAACACAAAGGCCGCTTTGCGGAAGTAATCACTTCTGATACCGAAGATCCTCGTGGCGCAATTCGCCGCTTCAAACTGGAAGAAATGCCCATAATCGCTGTTTCTGTCGGCATGATGGACACGGGCATAGACGCGCCAATGGTTGAAAATCTCATAATGGTTCGCCCCACTCGTTCCCCAATTCTCTATCAGCAGATGCGAGGCCGCGGTAGCCGTTTGGATCATAAAATAAATAAAAAATCATTTAGGATTTATGACTTTGCCGGAGTCACGAAATATTTCAACGACGAAAGCTACAATCCTTATTCGGAAATTGCCAAAGCAAAAGCCGGCGTTCCGTGGGGCACAGAAGCAAAGGATTTTGAAGAACAGGAGATTGAAATGCCGGCCGGATTCATTCAGGTTGCCGAAACCGCTCCAGAAAATATTGATGTCGTTATCAAACGCGCATATGTAGAGGTCGGCGCAGAAGGCGAAAAAATTGACTCGGACGATTACCAGATGGCGTGGGAACGGCAAATTCAAGAACTTGCTCAAGCCGAGCCGTTAGTACGGAAAATAAAAGAAGGGCAAGAGCTTTCGAGTGACGAATCAATGGTTCTTGCCGAAAAACTCAATTCTCCGAAGTACTATTTCAACGAAGCGAATTTGCAAGAGGCCTATCATTATCCGCCCGGCACTCTCAACGAATTCGTTAAAACAGCTCTCGGCATCGCCGAGCTTCCTACCGAGGAGCAATTATACGAGGATCGCATAAACGAACTCTTTGAGGCGTGGCTGGTGGATAAAAATTTTACCGTAGAACAGGCAAAAATACTCCGACTTATCAAGGCCCAATATATCGCTCGCCGTCAACCAATCGATGCCTCTATTTTTGAAGAGCCGATGTTCCGTGCCCTGGGCGGCTTGAATAGAGTTTTACAAATGTTTGGCGAAGACGACCTCAAATTGACCCTTGAAGAATTAAATCAAAGAGTATTTATAAATACATAAAGCGAAAATCCCGCCTTAATAGCGGGACCGCACAATTAGTAGAATCATCTACAAGATAAGCACAACATACAAAATGGAAAACGAACATATAGAAAAATTGAAGAGTATGGCAAAGGGCAAATTGGCCGTTTTTATTGACGCGGCAAACCTTGAACAATCCGTACGAGATATGTGGGTCAATCCGAAAGATATTCCGGCAGAATTGAAACATTTTTCCACCGATCAGCTTCGATTGTCCGTGGATTATAAAAAATTGAAAGAATTTTTTAAGTCAATCGGGAGTGTGGAGATGATACGATTTTATTCCGCAGATTTTCAAACAGAAAGTCATAGAGGTTTTATGTACTTTTTGAGAAAGGGGTTGAAATTTGTTTTGAACACGAAACCGCTTAAAGAATACGACGATCACATGCCGGATGACCCACATCGGAAAGCAAATTTTGATGTAGAGATAGGAATAGACGCCACCTTTTATATGAACAAATTTGATACATTGATTTTGTTTTCGGGTGATTCTGATTTTGAATATTTACTTAAGTTTATGCGAGGGTATGGTAAGGTTGCGCTTGTTTTTTCGAGAAGCGGGCATGTGGCAAAAGAATTGCCTCCTGCCGCGAGTCACTATTTTGATATTGTGGATTTTAGGTCGGAAATACTGTGTATTCAAGCCAAAAAAGCAAAAAACCCCGCCGGTTAAGGCGAGGCCCTGCAGTTCATGTCAAATGACACTACTGCCATTTGTATTTACAGTGTATCATATGAAAAGATTAAAAGTCAACGAGTTGGGGATAACTAAAATATGACCCAAAACATCCAACAATTAAGAGAAGAATTTAAGGGTAAAGTCGGACGGCTCAACGACTATCTTTGGGGCGCGGGGCTTACAAGTCCAGTATCTCGCATTCAACAGATTAGTTTTCTATTTTTCTTGAAGATGCTGGAAGAACAGGATATTGCCATGGAAAAAGAGGAAAAACTCACGGGGCATAAACATAAATCCATTTTTGAAGGAAAGAACGAGAAATTCAGATGGTCCCGTTGGCGAGAGAAAACTGGCGATACTCTATATAAATTTGTTCGTGATGAAGTTTTCCCCTTTATTGAAAACCTTCATAATGGCCACGCCAATATTCAACAGATTTTCCGTGGCGCAAAACTTATTATTACAAGCGAAGAAGTACTAAAAAGAACCGTAGAAATAATTGATACTATTGAGTTCTCGCGCTTGGACACAGACATTAAAGGCGATCTTTATGAGTCGCTTCTTGCGAGTATTGAGTCGGCTGGTGAGCTCGGGCAGTTCCTTACACCGCGCCATATCATCCGCGCAATTATTGAGATGGTAAATCCAAAAATTGACGAGACAATTTTTGACCCTGCGTGCGGTTCAGCCGGATTCTTAATCACTTCATACGAGTGGCTCAAATTCAAAAATAGCGATCCGAAAAATATTGAGGAGCGCGACGTCCCCGAAGGAAAGCAAGCTTCCTACGGGGCAGGCACAAAAATCGGCTATGGCGACAAACTTAATAAAGAGCAATGGAAATTTTTAACGGAGAAAACTTTTCATGGTTATGATGTAGACCCGGAAATGGTGCGGCTCGCCTTAATGAATCTCATTCTGCATGGCATTGAGGGCGCGCATGTCCGTAGAAAAGATACTGTGGCCGGGGCTGAGGACGAGGAAGATTTGCGCCGATTTGATATCGTCCTTACCAATCCGCCGTTTGCCGGAAAAGTTGACCGGGAGCGGATTAAGCCGACTCTGCCGGTAAAATCCAATAAAACGCAGGTTCTTTTTCTTGGATATGTGATCAATTCTCTGAAGCCAAATGGCCGGGCCGGTATTATTCTGCCGGAGGGTTCGCTTTTTGGCACGAACAAAGACGACAAAGATATCCGCCGGTATTTGCTTGAAAATACAAAACTTGAGGTCGTTGTCTCCATGCCGGCCGGAGTGTTCCAACCTTACGCCGGTGTAAAAACTAGCTTTCTGATTTTTCGCAAGCGTCCCACTCCTGTCGTCATTGCGAGCGAAGCGAAACAATCTCATGAGGTCCCTCGACAAGCTCGGGACAAATTTTCTCTTGACGAGAAAATTTGGTTTTTCGATATGAAAGGCGACGGTTCATCGCTCTCAGCGGCCAAAAAGTTCGGACCGCAATATAAAAACGATATCCCAAAACTTTTAGAGTTGTGGGGCAAGAATCAAGCGGTCGCAAAGCCGTATTCGTGGTTCACAAAAGTCGGAGAGATTGTCGAGAATGACTATATTCTTTCGGCAAATACTTATAACTCTTACAGCGGCGAGGAAGAAATAAACCATCGCGATCCGAAAGAGATTTTGAAGGAGATTGAAAATGGGGCAAAAAAATTGGATGGGGCGTTAAAAAACATCGGGGAAACGATATGAGTAAAACTAATAACCAGATTTATTTTTCAAATGTTTTTGGAGTCAAACACGCCGTAATCGAAAAATACGGCGCTTTAGATATTTCTCTCGTTTGCGACAACCCTGCGTTTGTTGACCCATTTCTTATTTTTGCGAATCCAAAATATAGAACATTGCACGATTTTATTATTGACTATCTAAAATTTTTAAGGGGTCTCGCATTAAAAAATAACGAGCAAAAATTAGATAATGGGAAATTTAATCACTACTATAAATTCCCGGAGGTTAAACAAGCATGGCTTGGTTATTCTCTCGGTGGTAATGCTGGATTGGGCTTAGGTAAAGATTTTGCTGAATCTCTTTATCAGAATTTGCATAAGATTTTTTCAAAATTCGGAAATGAGAAACTGACAAAGTCATCGCACCTTGAAAAACTTTGCTTAGTTGAAGAAGGGGTTGGGGTAGATAAAATTAGCGATTTTACTTTAAATCTAACCAAGAAGTTTTTGCTGGAATATACGCAAACATTTGCGAAGAAGAATTTGGATAGCAAATTGTTGGCGGAATTCTCTGTGCGTAAAGTTGAATTTGATTTCCAAAGGGGCATTTGGATAGATAGACGTTTTACTCTGCCAGCCCTGGAAATAAGAGGAAAAAAAGAATTTGTGCTACTCGTGCCCAAAGAAATCTTGACTAAAGAAGATACTTGGATTTCCAAAAATGATTTTTTAGAAAATGACACCACGATTTTCAGTGTCATGCCAAACGATGAGTTAAGAGCGAAAATTAATAGATTTTTCCATGACAACTTGCAAATTAAGTTAAATAAGAAAAAGCAAGCGGAAAAAGATTACTCCAAAAAAAGCAGGACGAATGCTCTATTGAAAACAGCTTGGGAATACCCAGAGATACTCGATTATTACATTAAACTAAAAGAGCAACAGAAAGACGATGCACTGAAATTGCATGTCGCTGATCCCGAGGGCGTTAACTTCTTTTTCGATGCCAGCGTCATTCAAAAAGAATTGATAAAGTATAAATATAGTGTGTATGCCAAAAACGAAAAACGCGGTTAAAATGGATATATTACAAGCCCATTAATAAC
>SBBS01000040.1 GCA_005239605.1 bacterium
GGCGGCCTGGGCATAGGCAACGCAACAACAACCGACAACAACTTGGAACTTGCGGGGAAACTGGTTGCCGCCGGAAACATCTCAGGCGCAGGACATATTACGTTGACGGGAAGCGGCACCTCCACCTACACCGGCGGCATCTTTGCGAATGCATTACGCACCAACTTGCCAAGTTGCGATTCATTGGATACTGATTCCACGGGGGCAATTATTTGCGGGGTTGACGGAGGCGGCGGCGGAGGCGGAGGAGGAGGAAACACTGTTTTTGAGTTATTTAATAATGTGGGAATTTATGCAACTACTACCGGAAAAACATTTTTTGTGCGCGGAAACTTAAGCGCCACCACGTCGCAGGATCTTTTTGAAGTGGGAGGAGATGCCAAGATACACGACACCTTAACTGTAGGCGCTATTTATTCCACCAGCACCATAGGCGCCCTTAATTTTTTTGCCACCTCATCGGGCGCAAGCGTATACGCATCAAGCACTTTGCAGGCAACGGGGAATATATTGGGGTATAGTTCTTTGGGTATTGGAGGAACAACCAGCCCCGCGTATCCATTTTCGTTACTCGGTAGGGCATACTTTGACTCCAAAGAATTGCGCATAGGCACCACGTCAGCCGCTAATCTTTTTGTGCGCTACTATGCCCGCTCTACCACTACGATTCCTGACAACACGGTAGGTTCATTCAATATCGCAACATCTACCGCAAACGGCAGCCAATCAATCTTTTCCATAACAACCGCATCAAACCGACGAGCAACCACTACGCTTCAGGGTGCGTTTCTTGTGGATGGAGGCGCATTTGCCTACAATTCTTACCAGGGTGTTACCTATGCGGATTCTTTTCAAACCGGTCCTATGGCATTTGATACCGATGCCGGGATTCTATCATGGATTGACCTTCCTATTGCCACTTCAACTATTGGTATTATTAATTCTTATTCCGCTCAAATAAATGGAACGGAACTGCTTACCCTTTATTCCCAAACCGAAGGCGGCGGATCGGCGCGGAACCGCTTTGTTGGCATCGGCTCAACGACTCCGTGGGGCATATTCTCAGTGGAGCAAGCAACCACCAGCCCTGCCGCCAGACCCGTGTTTGTGGTGGCAGATACCGGCACATCATCCGCGCATTTCATTATTAACCCCAAAGGATGGGTTGGCATTGGATCTACCACGCCGGGCCACGGGTTTGTTATTGCCACTACTACCGTTATTCATGGCTCAAAGCAGTCAAATCTCTTTGTAAACAATGGCGCAATCTGCGCGGACGCGGGCGATGTGCCAATGTGTTCAAGCGCGGCCGGTTTGACCGCGGGCGGCATTTTTGCCGACTCCAGCAGTTTGGGCGGCGTTGATGTGGCAGAAAATTATCCCATGAAAGACGGCGAGAACTTGGAACCGGGCGATGTGGCGGCGATTATTTCTTCCGACGATAATTCAACAACAACATTGCCTTTTGCCATAACAAAAGCAAAAATGGGCGATACGGTGTTGGGTGTTGTTTCCACAAAACCAGGTGTTACACTGGGCTTTGGACTTGCTTCGTCATCGCCCATAGCTCTTTCCGGTCGCGTTCCGGTGAAGGTGAATGCTGACGGCGGTTCTATACAGGTAGGCGATAGATTGGCAATTTCATCGGAAGATGGTGTTGCCGCGAAAGCGACAAGTTCCGGCATGACCATCGGCATTGCTTTAGAAGCATTTGCTGAATCTGAAACTGCCACCTCTGCCATAATCCAAATGTTTGTAAACTTGGGCTACGCGCAATTGGATTCGGCAATCGCAAATGGAAGTGTAAACGGAGAGTTCTTTGCCGATCAAACAACCGGCCGGCTTATACCCACAGACGGCTCTCTTGATTTGCAAGGAAACGACATTGCAAACGTCCGGCGGATACTTTCAGCAAACAGTTCTTGGAGCATTGATGAAAACGGCAATCTCAAAGTTGCGAACATTGAAGCAGAATCGGTAAAAACAGAAAAATTAGAAGTCGGTTCTTCTCAAAAACCGTTTGGCGCCACATTATATGATGTAGAAAACGGCCAGCCATACTGCGCGTATATAAAGGCTGGTTTGCTGGAAACGATATCGGGGACATGTGAAGATAACAGGCATCTCTTCAATAAATCCGAAGCACAAAATCCGACAGAAAATTCGCCGCCGGAAGAATCACCGGCCCGGGAAGAACCGGCGCCAAAACTAGAACCAGAACCTGCGCTGAAACCGGAGATCGTGACGGAACCGGAACCCGAGCCTGGGCCGGAAGCTGAGCCGCCGCCGCAAGAAGCGCCCATGGCAGAGCCGGCAGCGCAACCTGCGGAACCGAATCCAGCCGAACCCATTCCGGAAACGGCGCACAACGGAGAATAGCGCAAGTTCAAGCCGCAATAATACTACATTCCAAAGCCCAAATGACCAATCAAATCAAAAATCAAAATGACAAAAAGAAAATATATAACCTTAAAGATCGAACAGCAATGTTTGGCATTGATTTGTCATTTGGATTTAAGCATTTGGTATTTTTAGTTTTATTATTCATGGGCGCTTTCTCCCTTTTTTATCGTCTGTATAAAACTCCTTCCTTTCCAAACCATGAGAGCGCGAATATGCATGATAGCGCTATGCCTGCGTTTGAAAAAGAACCTTCCATAGAAGTTGACACTGGCTTCAGCCATGAAGGCGAGCGGTATACTAACACCAAATACGGCTTTTCGTTCAACCTCCCTTCCCTATATATCCCGCGTATGCAGTCGTATGACGAAACGGCCGATATTCTTACGTTTGACGCGGCAGGTGACAATAGTTTTCAGATATTTATCATGGCGTACGACGAGCCCGCCATAAACCCCGAGCGCATAAAAATTGATGTGCCGGATATCGTGATAAAAAACGCCCGCGCAGGCACGCTGGACGGCGCAGAGGCGTTAGTGTTTGAAAGTTTTGAAGAATCGCTCGGAGAAACGTACGAAGTGTGGTTTGCGCGCGATGGCTATTTGTATCAGATGATGACATACGCGGACAAAGCGGAGGAAGTAAATAAAGTTTTGGGGACTTGGAAGTTTCAATAAATCTTTCAGAAACGTAAAACGTAAAGCGAAAAATGCAAAATGACCATATAAATTTTTTAATCGAACAAACTAAAAATGAATTATGGACAAAGATTTTGAAAGACAAAAAGAAAAAATATTGCAGTGGTTTCATAATTGGGCGGTTCTTAAACCGAAAATACATTTTTCTGCGCAAGAACCCGGCCTCTATTTTAGAGAACGTCAAATTTGGTGGACAAGTATAGGTCAAAATATCGGGAGCGAAGAAAATGGAAAGAACAAAAATTTTGAACGTCCCGTGTTGGTATTCAAAAAATTCAACAAGGATGTATTTTTAGGGATGCCGATTTCTACAAAGATTAAAATCGGAGATTATCGTTATGTTTTTGTTCAAAATGGGAAACAATTTTGTCTCAATACTTCGCAGATGCGAGTGATGAGTAGTAAGCGGCTTCTACGATTGATAGGACGTATGCAACAGGTTGATTATGCAAACATTGTAACGATTTACAAAGGAATAATTCAAAAATAACGGCGCCCGTTTAGGGGCGCCTCGGAACTCCTTGCGGAGTCAAAGTATAACCGTACTCTATCAAACCCGCCAAAAAAGTCAACCCTCAATTGTGGATAAAAAACAGGAAGCGCGGGAGAGCGGAAATTTATATTATAAATTTACCTAATTGTCTCATTACCTAATTCACCTAATAAATTGCCCACAAGTAATATTGTAGTCCAATGGAATCCAAAGATAAAAAGAAAGATTTTCAAAAATGGCACAATAAGAAATCGGATATTGATTGTATAGAAAAACGGCCGTTTTTTCATGAACGGGAAATTTGGTTTTGTTACCTTGGCACAAATGTTGGATACGAACAGGATGGTTCCAAACCTGATTTCCAAAGGCCCATAATTATTATTCGGAAATTTAATAACGAAATTTGCTGGGTTGTCCCTCTTTCTAAAACAAAGAAAAGGGGACAATATTATTTCGATTTTCCGTTTGATGATATGACAACAAGTGTTGCTATTATATCCCAAATACGATTATTAGACGCAAGGCGATTAAGCCGTAAAATAGGTGAATTAAACGAGAATACGTTTAAAGAACTTGTAAACAAAATCAAGGCATTGTTGCCTTGATGTGTTGTTCCTCTGCCTTGCGGCAGAGTCGGGCCGAAGCCATTTGTACAGCAAGCGTATCAAATTATAATATATATGTCAATAGTACGCCTGTGCATAATGGCCAAAAGAAGCGGAAATGAATAAAGTTTTAGGAACTTGGAAGTTTCAATAAATCTTTCAGAAACGTAAAAC
>SBBS01000101.1 GCA_005239605.1 bacterium
ATGGAGGAGCGGTAGCTAGATATGCTCAATACAGATAGCCGTTGACACCTATGGACAATCAGAAAAAGTCGCTCCATTAACGAGCGGCTTTTTCGCGTTATACGGCCTCACAAAGGTCGTATTATCAGCATCTAACCTAAATCCCGCCGAAGCCCATCGCCGGATTCATAAAAGGCTCCTACGCGCTGTGGGAGCCTTTTTATATTTTCTCTATGAAACATTATGAACCATTGAAAACATATCAAAAATGTGTTATCTTTTTGAAGAACTTTGCTTAAAAAGCACATTTCCAAAAATAGCATAAACGGTCAAAAAAGGAGGACATCATGAAGCTCGGCGATTTATTTGTTGGAGACGCATTGGATCACACCATATACGGAGAACGATACCTAAACGACTCAAAAGGAAGTTTTTACGACTATTCGGATGTTGATGCGCGATTTGATCCGCAAGGTACTATATCGCACGTTGATTTGCCTTATACTCTTCTTTCCCCTGAAAAGTGTGTGGTACTACAATCTAAACCATCGAAAGCGCTTCTTGATTGGGTACGCATCGGTGGAAAATACCGTTTCTTTTGGCATCCGGATGTAATGCGGCCTGGATTGGACACAGGCGGTACTGTGCGAGCCCAGCCAACAAGTTCTACGCGTACCCTGCTGACTGAAAACGGGTATCGCATATACATCAAGACCGACTTGGATAAAAAGCACTTCCGTTTTGTAAGAAGATTGCATAGAAGCTCTGTTGAGCACAGCATTGCAGTTTGTTCCGATTTAAGAGTGATGTGCGATGATCTTGCAGATACGGGACGCTATGCGTTTTTACCTGAATCGCTTGGCATAGTTGTGCAAGGCGGCGACTATGAAGGGTCCGGCGTCATATACCGAGAAGTACACCCATACCCGCCAGTGGAAGACACGCGCGTGCTTATGCCATATCATTCGCTATATGCTTATGATCCAAGAGAGCCGGAAGATGAGCCGCTTCTCGTGCAGATTGTGAAGCTGCATGGAAATCGGCATCCATTGGAGTACTTCGTTTCGGAAATCATAGGACCCGTTCTTGAAGCGTGGACACTTTTAATTTCCGTGCGCGGTCTTTTGCCGGAGCTTCATGGCCAAAACACTCTTGCGGAAATAGACGCAAATCTAAAGTTGCGCCGGGCAGTGCATCGCGATTTTCAAGGTATATACAACGATTCACGAACAAGGTTAGCACTCGGTTTATCGTTGTTCACCAAGCACGTTGTAGGTGCAGAATACGGCACAACAGTACAATCGCAATACAGTCATGTATTTGATGGCATGATCGGCAGGTATCTACTGGCCAGATTATCAAAAGCGTTTTGCACTTATTTCCCTCAGCCGTATGAACGCGTTGCTTTGGAAATACGAAACTATCATCACGCCATATCAGCGTGGAAAGTAGCTGACTTTCCGCCGACAACCTACCGGTTCGGCACATCCGCAAAGGAACAAGTTGGAAACGAAGTGCAATTTATTGATTCCGGAGAAAAACCGGAATTTAGATAATAACAAAGCGCCCGTTGCTCATGCCGAGTAACGGGCGTATTCTATTACTATGAGCGTATATAAACTGCCGTCCGTATTTTCCGGCGAGACAACAATTTTTCATTATCCCGCAAGTAAGGAAACAAGTCACGCTGTCCTCGTTCTGAAAGGGCTATACGGGCAACATGTTCCCACAAACGAAAAAGATAAGCAGTCATGGGACAGCCAGCTCATAAAGTTGCTACAAACCAACTATAACATCGTGCTTTTTAATACAGGGCGGCATAATGCGAATGACAAAAAAGAGGCATTCGCTGGAAAAACATTTCAGCAAGAATGCTATGATGTCCGGCAAGCATTTGCCTATTGTAAGAAAAATATGATGCGAGGAGACTTTATATGGAGCGTGGTTGCGATGTCTTTCGGCGGTACTGTTCTTATGGGTTGTCCGGATATACTGCAAGCCATGAAAACGATTGTTATGATTGGAAGCGGTTGTGGAAAAAGCCTAACTACGACAAAACCACTTCTCTCAACTCTTCCGGATACATCGGAGTTGTTGAAGTCCATGTCTGAATTTCAAGGATTACTATATTTTCTGCGTGGCGGCAAAGATACAGTCGTACCAGAAGAATCACAAAAGAAAATCTACGAAAATACCGGCGCTACTTTTTCTCGCGGGTGGATAGAGTTTTCGCGCCTTGACCACGAACTGAATGATCTAGAAACAGGCATATCTCATACGGCTGTTTTGGCAAGTAGGTTTTTATCGCTTACTAATATTAATTCTTAAAAACCCATGAAAACAGAATATGAAGCAATGTTTGTGGATATTCATAAGGATTCCATCCGCTCAAAATTGAAAGAGGCTGGCGCTAATCTTATACGCCTGGAGTTTCTTCAAAAGCGCATTACATTCAATTTGCCGGACGGGGTTAATCTGCAAGGCGGCTGGCTACGCGTACGGGACGAGGGAGATAAAATTACGCTTTCCCTCAAAGCAGTGCATGGGGATGGTATTGAAAGCCAAAAAGAGATATTGCTTACCGTAAACGATTTTAATGAAGCAACAGAACTTTTAACTACACTTGGTTGCAAGCAAAAATCATATCAAGAGACAAAACGAGAACTATGGAAGCTCGGTGCTGTGGAAATTACCATTGATGAATGGCCGTTTTTGGAACCGTTTGTGGAAGTGGAAGGATCATCTGAAGCAGAGGTGAAATCTACATCCGAGCTATTGGGGTTTGATTACAACGATGCATTGTTCTGCGCTGTCGGAATGCTGTACAGCAAAAAATATGGAATAGAGGAAAGCATCATAAACAACAAAACACCAAAGATTGTTTTTGATATGGAAAACCCGTTTCTCAAAAGATAAGGTTTCGTTTGGTAAAACAAAGAATGACAAAATCCCGCCGAAGCCCGTCGCCGGGTTTATAAAAGGCTCCTACGCGCTGTGGGAGCCTTTTTATGTTATCACTGTAACCACGGTGGTCGTGTTGTCGTAATGCTTCCGGATGATGTGTCCGTTACAGCAGATGTGTGTGTAGATCCGGATCCCATGAAAGGTGAACTTGTTGTTTCCTGATGTATGTGAGGCTGTTCTTTCTCAAGGCAATCAAAGCACAACGGAGTATTTTCCATCATAATTACTGCCGCAAGAACACCGCATGTGGCACAGACGGCAATATCTTTTGGACTGAAATTAAAAGAAATCATAGTGTATTTATAGCATCGGCATTTCAAACGCAAAACGCTTCGGAGGAGAAGCGCCACGAGTTCAGTTCATTATAATCTTAATGTTCGGTGTCCTTGTAGCCACTCTCGTTCCCGTAGGAGTCTTTGCTCACAATTACACCGTTTTTGTTTTGTATAATTGCTTCCACTTCTTTCTGCTTTGCTAGCCGGATCAGGTTCAGCCGGGCCGGCTCTTTTTTATAGTGCCGACTCAAAACTTGTCCGCCTTCTTTCTGTACAACCCAAGTTTTACCGCGGGGTGAGTATAGTACTCCGGGAAATCTAGACGGGTCTATTCAAAGCGTTGCAAGAGTACGAGTTATTATGAACATTCCACAACATATTCAACAAAAAAACTCTTTACTTTCCAAACTTACAGCTCTTTGCTTTCTTATAGGGCTTTCCTTGATTGCCTCGTTTTCCGTGC
>SBBS01000082.1 GCA_005239605.1 bacterium
TCTTGCGTTAGCCCTGCTGGCGCTTCAAAATTTTCACCGGCGCCCCATCTCATATTTCTGAAATTTCACTCTAAAATTTATTAAGGGACAGGTCTATTAAAGGATAATAAGAAACTATGGGCATAATATTATTTTCATTATTTTTGGTGATACTCGGGCTTTTGGTGTTTGTGCGGTTTCGGGAACAGAAAGCATAGGAAAAACTTTCCTGGCGCAAACGGCGTTTTATTACCTGAAACAGGAGCGCTTTTTGTTTGGAAAGAAAAAAGAAAGGAGGCGTAACGTGGCTGACAAGCAAAAAAAATTTCCGCGGCAGTTTTATTGCCGTGATGGAAAAGGCGGGTGGACAAAAAAGTCTCTTTGGATACTCATGATAGAAAATGGCAAGTCTTGGAAAGATTTGCTTGCATTTGTGAAATCGCGCACGGTGCCAAATACCGCGCTGGATTAAAAATCACACAACACACATCAAACGGGCGCGCAAGGTTGACCCCGTTAGAAGTTTTCGCGTATCATAGCTCCACAATCCTGTGGGGCTTTTTGTTTGGTGTTTCTGTTTGATGTCAGAACAAACAATTAGACTTGTCCCTTAATAAATTTTAGAGTGAAATTTATTAAGGGACAGGTCTAATTTCTAAACGGGGTTGACGCTCGTTTTTCTTTTTGCTTATGTGCGTTGTATGTCAAAAAGATCCTTGCATGGATGCTAGACCCCGTTCTCCGAGTTACATCGGAGAGGTTTCCCCCTCGGTTTAGCATCCTTGTAAGGATCTTTTTTTACGCAACTTTATCCACAGTTTTTTTGCCGGAAATTACTCTTGCGTGCTTGACAGCATTTCAATATGCACTATACTTGGCAGTATACCATAAAACAGGAGAGGGATATCATGCCGTTGGGGAAAACGAAATGATATCAAGCGACCGTGATATGAAAGGTTTCCCCGCACAATTACAAATTGTTTTTGAAAGCCGCTTTTTGCGCGTGTAAGCGCACGGGCGGCTTTTTGTTGTTTGCAGGAACATAATTTAAAAATTAAATAAAGACTTTTGCGGCGAGACAGGGGAATCTGTTGGGGAAAACGGATATCTAAACTTCGCCACAACATCTATATATTTTGCCGCAGGCATTTCTGTGGATGGGTTGCTTGTTACTTAAAATACGTAATTTTGGATATATCTCCATGCGATGCGCGTTGATAAAGCGCATGGCACGGGGAAGTATCCGCTGGCGGCTGAAAGGCCGCGGGCTAAATGGTCGGCAAGGCGTTTTTATAATTACTGCGCAATCCCATATGGGGCGGAGGAATTATAGGAACGCCGAAGATTATAAATCTAATAAATCAAAATAATATGACAAAGAAATTAATTGCAATTTTGGCAACGCTCCCGGTGGCAACATTGGGCGCGGCAGGCCTCGCGATGGCTGACATGGTTACGGTAACCAACTACAACGCGGCTTTTGTTGCCAATAGTGTTACAACTGTGGCAAATTCCGGCGGCAACACCGCAAACGGCGGTACTGGCGGTTCTGCTGGCGCCGGCGGCAGCGTGTGGGGTTCTGACAACGATGACAACACAACCGGCAACGGCGGCGCAGCTGGCAACGGCGGCAACGGCGGCTCGGTAACAACCGGTGTGGCAATTGCTACAACCGACATCAGAAATGATGTAAATAGAAACGACACCACAGTTGATCTTTGTGGATGTGAAGAAGATTCAAACGATGTAGAAGATGAAGAGGAATCTGATGATGTTGTTGTAACAAACGTTAATGGCGCATTTCTCGCCAATGGCGCTTTGACAGGAGCTGACTCCGGCTACAACATGACCGACGGTGGTTCTGCTGGCGCCGGCGGCAACGGCGGCGAAGTTGTTGGCGAAGACAATGACGACAATACGACCGGTACTGGCGGTTCTGCTGGCGCCGGCGGCAACGGCGGCATAGTATCTACAGGTCGCGCGGACAGTTTGACATCAGTTGTTAACTGGGTCAACACCAATATTACCCACATTCGCCGGTAATATTGTTCAGGGAGTGTGAGGAGCAGAAATGTTCCTCCCTTCTTGCGAGGCGTGAATACATTTACGTTTCGCACCGAAGGGATTATTCAAAGAAATTTTCAAAGGTCGGATTCCAGAAGCTAGAAAAAGAAATACTTATAAAAATAAAAAAGAATTATGTTAACAACTCTTACAAATAATTGGGCAGCGCGAAGTTTGAGTTTTTCACTCTCGTTTCTTCTTGCATTGCCTTTAGCGCTTTTGATTCCTGCCGCCGACATATTTGCGGCAGACACGGGGTTTATGTCGCCGATAGCTACGGGAACAAATCACAATCAGTGGGCAACACCATCGGATGCATTTTCCAGCAACGATGTATACGCGACAGAAACAACGGAAAATGACGTTCAAAGCTATGAGAACTTCGGCTTTTCAGTTCCGGTTGGTTCTCTTATCCACGGTATTGAAATGAATGTGGAGGCAAAGAGTTCTGATACGTCCGGATGCCAACTTGAAGCGGCTGTGTGGTCTGCCAGCGACATCGAACACAATTATAAATCAGCCGCTCTTAGCGGTTCGGATGCGGTTTATACACTTGGTTCTTCCTCTGATTTATGGAACGCAACATGGCTTGCGTCCGATTTTGACAACGCGAATTTCCACGCGCAAGTTCGGTTTGACGATGTCTCGGACAGCTTGTGCAATTCAAGCACGGTATCACTAGACCATATTGAAGTAAAAATCTATTATACGCCGCCGGTTGCAAACCCACCGTTGGCAGAGTCATGCGGACTTGACATGGCGCTTGTAATTGATAGTTCCGGCAGTATTAATCCAACCGAGCTTGCTACTATGAAAACAGCATTCAACGGATTTATTGATGCGTTTTTGCCGGCAACTCCAACCGAAATGGCAGTGGTGGAATTTGATTCAACCGCTTTTGTAGCGCAGGGGTTTACGGACGATGCTTCGCTTTTGCATACGGCGATTAACGCGGCTTCAAGCGGCGGCAACACCAACTGGGATGAAGCTTTGTCTGACGCGCATGGTTTGTTTCCAAACCGCGCCGAAAAACCCGACGTAATTGTGTTTGCGTCTGACGGCAACCCGACTGCTTCCAACGGGCCGTTGAGCCATTTGGAAGATGCTATTGTGGCGGCAAATTCAGTAAAAACAGACGGCATTCACATTATTGCGTTGGGAATTGGGAATGATCTTGATGTAGACAGTCTCTACGCGCTTTCCACGCCAGACAGCGTTATTACGTCTGCGTTCGACACGCTTGCGGCAGACTTGGCCGCGCTTGCCGAAGAGCTTTGCGGCGGCACTATTACGGTGCACAAAATAGTTGATCAGGATGGCGATTTGAATACCACTGGCGATCAATCCAATGGCGCTGGCTGGACGTTCACCGCGAATGTTGATGTTCCGGATTTTTCAACTCCCGCCTCGGGCGACACTGATGGCGCCGGGTTGATTAACTTTGACATTGATCTTGGCGGCGATGATACAGCTACCGTGGATATTATAGAAACACCCGAATCCGGGTATGCTTTGCTTTCCGCAAGCTGTACGGTGCAGAACAATGGTTCGGTGGGAACAATGGGCGTAAATTCAATGAATGATATTACGCTCGGCACGGCGGATATTGTAAACTGCGTATTTTACAACGTGCCGGCAGGACGGATTATCATTGAAAAGCAAACTGATCCGGACGGCGATCAAACTATGTTTGAATTTGATCCCAGCTATGGTTCGAACTTCTCGCTTTCTGACGGCCAGCAGAATGACTCTGGATTTATTTTAGCGCCCGGCGCCTATTCGGTGTCTGAAGTTTCGCAATCCGGCTGGCAGCTGACAGGTGTTGTGTGTAACGACGGCAGCACGCCGGACGCAATCAACGTGTCGGCGGGCGAAACGGTAACATGTGTGTTTACAAACACCATTGATGAGCTCTGTGCGGATGCAGGCGATGATATCGTTATCAACGAAAACCTTGCGTACGTGGTAAACGGCGTGAGCTCATCTGCCAACAGCGGCGGCAATTCTTCAAACGGCGGCGATGCGGGCAGTGCGGGGAATGGCGGCGGCGTATATGGCGTTGATAATGACGACAATACCGGCGGCAACGGCGGCAACGCAGGCAATGGCGGCAACGGCGGTTCGGTAACCACCGGAAACGCAAGCACGGGAATCACTATTGGCAACTCGGTAAATTATAACGATGTTTTGATTGATCGCTGCGGATGCGGATGCAGCGGTTGCGGCGATGATATTGTTGTGAACAAGAACCATGGTTTCGTTGCAAATGGTGCGGGGTCGGCATCTAACTCCGGCGCTAATGGCACAGACGGCGGTTCAAGCAACTCTTCCGGCAACGGCGGCGGTGTTGCGGGCGCAAACAATGATGGCAACACGGGCGGAAGCGGCGGCTCTTCGGGACATGGCGGCACGGGAGGCGCTGTTCGCGCGGGCGCGGCAGTTTCTCTTACCGGCGTGGGCAATTCAGTGAACACGAACGTAACCAAAATTCGCAGATAAGGATTCAATGGCGAGATTCCCTGAACTTTTGTTCGGGACTCTCCCATAGGGTTTCTTTTATCCGAAGGAAATCCTTAGGGGAGCAAGTGTATCCGATTGGAGTGTTTTTATTTTATATGAAAACAACCATAGTTATATTTTTATTTCTTGCGTTTGCCCCGTTTGTGTTGGGGGGATTTATGGATGTGAAGAACATTGTTTCGGGCTCGGCGAATACCGGCGGCAATAGCGCGAACGGCTCATCGGACGCAAGCGGCGGAAGCGTGGTAACGGGGAATGCGTCCGCAAGCGCGGAGGTAATTACCCAAACGAGCGGCGGTGAAGGAACAACCAAGGTGGAAGCGTCCGCGACCGCCAACGGAAAAACAGAACATGTTTCCAAAGAGGTTACGGGTTCTGATGCGCGTGTTGAAGTTGCGGCATCCGCAGCGGCTGGCACAAGCGCCGCCACTACCACTGCCACATCAACCGTTTCGGTGGAAACGTCGAGTCCGGAAGTTACAAACGTATCAATTTCGCGGACTCCTTCTTCAGAATCAAAATTAGAAATAAACATAATGGGCGAAATAATATCGGCATTAAAAAATTTCTTTTCATATGTGGTATCAATTTTCAAATGGTAATAATAGAATTGCAAGCGTTTTGATCGCAATGTTAATGCTTGCGCTCGTTTGTTTTGCGCCTGCCGGTATGATATTCGCGGAAGATATTGCCCGGCAAAATTCCAACGGCGGGAATGCGGAAGGCGGGGATGGACTTAAAGGATCAGAATCAAGCGGAGACGCTACTGTTACCACCGGAGACGCCGCGTCCGAAGTTGACGTGGAAAACACCGTCAATACGAACACCGTGGACACGTCAACATCATCTGACGATGCGGCGCAAGATACCGGCGAAGCGTCTGATGGCTCAACAGATGTCTCAACCGATACATCAAACGAAGCGCCGCAAGCTGATTTAGATACGAGTGATGTTCAAGAAACAGGCACAAGCACGCCCGAGCTGCTTGTTGCGGATGAACCGATTGCCACTACCACGCTCTCCGTTGAAAACTCAAATACGGCAACTTCCACCACATCGGCAACTTCTACCGCCATGACGGGCGAAAATGAAGCAAGCGCGGGTACCGGTACGGCATCGGTTGAGACGGGCGATTCTTACGCGTTTGCCAATGTGGTGAATGCGGTGAACAGCAATTTTGTTGGCTCGGACGGTTCGTTTCAGCTGCTCAATTTATTCGGGAATCTTTTTGGCGAAATTTCGCTTACCATGGAAAACGGCGCGGGATGTTCATTCCTTTGTTTTCTGACGGAGCTTTTTGTTTCAAACCACAACAATGCGTATGTGGAAAATAATATCGCGGTTTCGGCTTTTACGGGCTTGAACGCGGCAACGTCCACCAGCGGGGACGCGGGCATTGCAACCGGAAACGCGTTTGCCGCGGCCAACGTTGTCAATGTGGTAAACACCAATGTGATAAATTCCGATTATCTCGCATTCATCATGAACGCGTTTGGCTCCTGGGAGGGCGATCTGGTTTTGCCCCCCGGATCATTTTTTGACGGTTTGGCAAATTCACAACAGGGAGCATGCTGTCAAACCGGCGATATAACCGCGGAAAATCAAAACGATGCCGATATAGAAAATAATGCGCGATCTGGAGCGGATTCAGGCGGCAATTCAGCGAGCGGCAGCGGCAGCGCGGCCATTGATACGGGCATGGCGGGAGCGGCTTCCAACGTGATGACTATCGCGAATACGAATATCTTTGGAAATAATTTACTGCTTATATATGTGCGCACATTGGGCCAGTGGCAGGGGCATGTGTTCAGCTTGCCCGACGGTGTGAATATCATCGGCATGCGGGATGGTTTTATAATTGACGGCTTTTCATCACATATCGCGCCGGGGGCATCGGGCGCCGCTTCCACCGCTATCAGGAATGAAAACCGCGCGCGCATTATAAACAACGTGTCCGCGGCGGCTTCCACCGGCGGCAACACTGCCGCGGCTGGAGGCGATGCGTCCGTGTCCACCGGCAATGCGTATGCCGCCGCAAACGTGGTAAACATTGCAAACACGAATATCATCGGCCGCAACTGGCTTTTCGCCATTGTAAACGTGTTTGGCAACTGGATGGGCGATGTGGCGTTCGGGCGGCCGGATTTATGGGTGGGCGCTTCAGCCGAAGGGCCGTCGCCTCTGCAGGACGGCGCAGATGCGCAATTTACGCTTACATATCGGAACAATGGCACTGCGCCTGCAACTCAATCGGAACTAACTTTTAACTTCGGAGAGAATTTGAAAATAACGGATGCGGGCGGCGGCATGGTGAAAGGAAATACCATTTTATTTGACGCGGGCGCCATTAACCCGGGCGCGAGCGGTTCGTTCTCGTTTGCGGCGAAAGTGCAGGGCGCGCCCCTTGGAAATTCCCAGGCGATTGTGTTTGCATCAGCCGACATGTTTGAGGATGACGGCAATACGTCAAACAATACCGATGAATTGCGGCTTGATTTTTACAACAAGCCGCCGGAAGGGTTTTTGGGCTACAACCAAATTTACGCCCGGCTTGAAATTGCAAAAGAACGCAAGGGCGCGAACACGGCTCCCGCGGGATCCGGCGTGGATTACGCTATTACCATTGAAAATAAAGGCGCCGGATACGCGTATAACGCGGCGGTTACGGATGAAATTAAAAACGCGAGCGGAGAAACAATCAGCACGCAGACATGGAATCTTGATACCGTCTATCCGGGTGAAAAAGTTGTTATTGATTACACGGTGGCGTTCGCAGAAAACACGCCCCCGGGAGAATATAAAAACTACGCGCTTGCGAAATGGTACGATGAAATTGGAAATTATGTTGATCATTCGGGGCATGCGTCTGCATCCGTTACCATAACAAAAGCCCAGACAGCGGATGGCGCCAGCAGCAATGATACAGCCACATCTTCGCCCGAGGCCATAGGCAGCCCAACCAGCGATACCGACGGCATAGGCGGCTCTCTTGATGACGCGCCGGCAACAACGATTGTTGCGGAAACAAGTGAAGCAAATGCCTCCGAAAAAGAACAGGGTTCGGACGAAGTTGTATTTGTTGGCGGGCAGGAAGCCGATGATATTCTTGCGGGCGAAAACCCGACGCTGGTAACAGATTTCAGGCCTTTGGATACGCAACTGCGCGATGAACTTTTGAACAACCGCCGCAAGCCGTGGGACCCGCGCAGTTTGTTTGCAAATATCGCGTTTTCCGGCATGAGTTATGTGTTTATGTGGGTGTTTGCCGCGGCGTTTATAATTTATTTTATTTCCCGCAAGCGAAAAAATGTTTAGACTGTGAATTACGAAACTCCCCTTAATACCATAAATGGCGTACACTTATGGTATTACCAGCGTAGCACGCCATTATGGAAACAGTTATTCAACTGTATAA
>SBBS01000034.1 GCA_005239605.1 bacterium
CGAAATCCGGCCGGGGCTTGGTGAAAATTTCTTGCGTGAGCCCTGCTAGCGCTTCAAAATTTTCACCGGCGCCCCATCTCATATTTCTGAAATTTCACTTTAAAATTTATTAAGGGACAGGTCTTATGTAGTCCTTATGTGTCAGAATGAGAAAAATTAAATTCAAGGCGTATTAGCCATTTCAAAGATAAAATGCCATACCGCCAACCATTCGGTGGTTCACGGGTTTTTGTTTTTGTGCTCTCGGAGGGATTTGTCCGGTTGAATAACCAGACGCGCGGTCGAATAACCGTGCGAATCCTAATCTGCGTCCCCCGCAGGATTTGAACCTACAACCTTGTGGTCCGAAGCCACACGCTCTATCCGTTGAGCTAGGGGGACAAACATTCTTTATCCTACAAAAAATAAATACAAATTAAAATCCCGCATGTGATGTGTAAGCCATGAAGCACACCATCACACACGGGGTTATTCACGAAACGCATGAGAGCTTTGTTACGGCGCGGGAAAGGGACATCTGTGCCTTTTGCACCCTGACGTACCCCTTCCACAACACTCGCGTGCCATTCTTATCTAAGTTAATCCACCCCCACTGCGACCCTTCCACAATTCCGGGGGAATCAACGAATCCCCACAATTGGGGGGACCCGCTTACCGCTTGAAACAGAGGCGTTTTTCCTGATGGAACCCCCCAGCTTGCCAAGAGCGAGCAGGGATTGTTTTCAAACCGCACATCCGCCTCATATGTGTGCTGTTCGAAAAAGAATTCCTCACAACGATTGGCAACGTACAGCGTACGAATTGCCTGATCGCCGGAGATTCTCCCGTCTGCCCGCTGAACATATGTGCAGTCGGGGTTTTTTGCTAAAGATGGTGGCGATGGGGTATGGGTAAGCGGTCGCGCTTTTTCTGCCTCTTGGCGAACTTTCTCGGCCGCGGTTTTGCGGCCATTGTTCCATTTCTGGAAAGCGCTCAATCCTTGCTCCCACCACGGTTTGATTTTCTTCGCCTGCTCCGGCGTGATCGGTTTTAACTCATCCCTTGTCGCCGGGGAAAACTTTTTTGCCGGATCGTAAAAGGTGTTTCCTTCACTATCTATTGTCGCAATCGCCTTCCCAGTTTTTGGGTCAAAAAACATCTTGGGTAAAAACAGGCTTGCCGCCAACAAGAGAAAGGATGTAGCGAACAATGTCCGCCACACAGCTTTTGCAAATATGCCTTTCGTTTCAATTATCCAATCAATAAGTGGAGGAAGGGGAAAGAGACAAAGCGACACCACTACCACGCTCATGAACATCCTGACACGTGGTGAAACGTCGATTCCCATCCAAATCAAAAACTCATTACTGTTCACCCACAGCACCGCCTGGATAAACAAGAATACAAACCCTACCACCACAATAGTCTGAAAAACTCCCCAAACAAGCTCATTTTCACCCAATTGACGTACTTTCTCCGCACCGTAGTTTACCGCCAACGCCACGATACCAACAATCACAGCCATAAGAACAATCATCCACGCAAGTGGTGTAATTGAAGATATAGACGAAAATAAACCACCAAAAACTAACCAAAGCAACCAAACCACAACACCAACCCACACAGCCACCTTGATATAGGGACGTATCGCGTTCATTATGACCTCCTTCTTCCGCGCCTGCCAGTAATGCCGCGGAGAGCTTCTGCGGCATCTTGCGCCGCAGACACTAATGGATTTTGCTGATCAGCAGCATCATCTGTTTCGTTCTCACTCTGACCACCATCCCCGTTTTTTTTCTTCTTTTTCTCTCTTCCACCCATTCTTGACAATCCATCCGCCAGCGCCGCAACTGCTGTTGCAATTGCGAGAGGGTAATTGTTTTGATATGCTTTTGCTTCTTCTAATCTGACTTGCGCTTGAGCAAGTCCTTGAACACGTATCCGCTCGGCTTCACTCTCCACCTCTTCATCAAAGTCTCTGATTTTAACACCAAAAACTTCAAACCCCCACTCTTTGTAATCATTGGCAATTTTCTCTTTCATCTCCTTTTCTAATGTTTCTTGTTCGGGAATCAACCCTCCAAAATCTTTCTTCCCAAGAACAGAACGAACTTCCGATTCTGCCGCTTCACGAAAAAAAACTTCAGCATCCGTGAAATTTTTTGGCAAACGGAGACAGGCAAGTTTTATGTCTTCGTCTGTAGGCATAAGACGATAATTTATCGTGACTTTTGCCGTAATCGCAGTCTTTCGTGAAGTAAAAACCTTCATTGTGCCGAGATCTAGCGTAAGGTCTTTCCCCGGCCGATGACAGCATTCGCTTATGAATGCGATGGGGAAATGCCACCCCGGGTCAACCACACCAACCCAACGTCCAAATTGCATGTGCCCCGCGCGATCGGGTTGCACAACCTCCATACCGGTAGCGGCAATTATTGCAAGGGCACCGGCAATGCCGCCGAAAATCCATGCGCCGGAATGCAGAAAACCCAACATGATACCGGCAACGAAAACACCGAAAGCGGCGTACAATCCTGCATTGATACGCCGAACTAATGGCAATGCCGGTGCGCGGCGAGGCATAAAAAAATAAACCGCCAGAAGACAAAATAGGGCAATACCAATATAAATCATAGGTGGGTTCCTCCTTTTTTTCAAAGATTTAATTAGTCCCAATTATGCAAGAAAACAAGTAAAAAGTCAAGATTTCGAATAATAGTGACTTACGATATCACTATTTTTTACGGCGGACTCCATGAAACGCCTTGTGCACTTCCTGCAGTTGGCGGTCGGTAATGTGCGTATATACCTGTGTTGTGGCCACATTCGCGTGCCCCAGCATTTGCTGAACCGAGCGAATATCCGCCCCGTTTATAAGCAAATCGGTGGCGAACATATGGCGCAGGGTATGGGGCGTAACCTTTTTTGAGATGCCCGCTTTAATCGCATAATACTTAATAATGCGCTGAACCGTGCGCGGCGTGAGGCGAGTTGGCTCTTTTGCTTTTGCATACGCCGAAGATCCTCGCGGCACGCTTACAAAAAGCGCGGGGGAAATATCGCCCCGCTTATCCATATATTCTTTAAGTGCGGCGCGCGTATCTTCAGAAACAAATACCACGCGGATTTTGCCGCCCTTTCCGCGTACGGAAAACTCGGTTTTTTGAGGATTTACCGTATCGCGGTCAAGCGAGCAAAGCTCCGAAACCCGCAACCCGGTAGAAAACAATAATTCCAACAGCGCGCGATCACGCAAGCGAGCAAGAGAATTATTCAAGGCGGGCCGCTCAAGCTTTGCTTGAGACGAGCCTCGCTCTGGAGAATCCAGAGCAGGCGCCTGTAAAAGACGGTTAAGATCATCGGCATCAACCATTTCAATATCCCGATCTGTTGTTTTTGCCAATTCAATCGCCTCGGGCGCAAGCGACGGTATGCCGCGCTTTATGAGATACTTCAAAAATCCGCGGAGCGCTATAAGATGATAATTTTGGGTGCGGCGATCCAGATTTTCTCTATTTAACCGCAACCTATACGTTCGCATCACTTCATCCGTTATATGCTTGGGTTCCGAAATATCGGCAAGCTTCAAAAATCGCGCAAGATACCGACCATAGTTGTCTATAGTTTTTTTGCTCCGCCCCTTCTCAATCTCAAGATATTCCAGGTATTCTTTTATGAGTTTCATGATATAAACATATTGTACGACATACCAATAAGTTTGTCCTGTTAGAAATAAAACACAAACTGATTACTAGAAAACTCATTAACCAAATGTTTAACCTCTCAAAAGATAAAGTGTTTGTAATCTCTAACGGGACTTGCAAAATAGAAACTTATATGCTATCATTTTTTTATGATTTCCTCAAAGGAGAAAAGCGGCATAATTTCCAAGTTCCGGGTCCACGACACGGATACCGGCTCTTCGGACGTGCAGATTGCGGTTCTTTCGGAAGAAATTGGCCGCCTTTCCGATCACTTGCAAAAGCATCCAAAAGACAATCACTCGCGCCGCGGACTTTTGAAGATGGTTGCGCAGAGAAAAAAACTTTTAGGATATCTTTCGCGGGAACACGAAGATCGCTATCAGGCGGTTATTAAAAAACTCGGCCTCAAAAAATAATAGCTTGCGCGGAATGACAATTTGAAACTATGCCAACTGAAGAAACACTGGATATAGGTTCGGTACGCTACCCCGCGCAACGCGTCGCGGTATTCATAGATGTGCAGAATATGTATCACTCCGCGCGCAGTCTTTACAACGCGCGGGTAAATTTTAAGGAAATACTCAATGAAGCGATTTCCGGCAGAAAGCTCCTGCGCGCGTTTGCCTATGTGGTGCGCACAAAAAC
>SBBS01000029.1 GCA_005239605.1 bacterium
GTTTGTAAAAGTTCATACCTTGTCAGAAAACGTGAACCGTTCACGGTATTTTGGATTGCTCACGTTTTATGACAAGATGAGAGTTTTGTAATTCACAGATAAGTTATAAGCGCTAAACTGACGCATCACCGTCATCGAAGGAGATTATTCAACGGTTTGCTGGCTTGGCAGACTGTTTTTGTTGCTCAGCTTGTTTTCTGCTATACTATTCCTATATGTTCTGGAGCAGTAGTAAATCAAAAAAGAAAAAGAAAGTCCGGGAGGAAGAGGAAAAAGAGAAGCGATCCCGGTGGCATGATGATTTAAACCCGGAAACAAAACAGTCTGTGTGGGCGGTGCTTTCGTTTGGCGCGGCGGCACTGCTATTATTGTCCTGGTTTGGGAAAGCCGGACTTGCCGGAAATGGTATTTCCTCCGCGTTAAGATTCTTATTTGGCAAGGCGTTTTTAGTGGCGCCTTTGGCTCTTATGCTTGCGGGAGTTTCATTTTTATTCGGCATGCGCCAGCGGATATTTGGCGGGACATTTTTTGGCGCATTATTATTTTTAGCGAGTGTTTTGGGATTAGGAGCAATTTATGGAGGTATAGAAAACGCTGGTTATGTGGGATTTGGCATTGCGTTTGTCCCTTTACGTTTTTTAGATAAAACCGCAAGCACGGTGTCTTTTGGCGCGTTTTTAATTATTTCTTTTTTGCTGATGTTTAATAAGGCTTTGCTTGTGCGAAAGAAAGAAGAAGAGACTGCCAATGAAATGCCGGCGCTATCTTTTTGGAGCCGTCTTCTTGGATTTTTCAAAAAACAAGAAAATTCTCTGAAGGTAAACGGCATGCCGGAAGGCGGCATTCATTCAGCACAAATCCCGGAAGGTCCTGCGTCCATGTCGTCTCAACAGCCAGAATTTTCTCCGGGGGGTAATGCGGCCGAAGCGGCAACATTGCCGGAAGATGCGCATAAACCGCTGGTATCGCGGCGGCGTGTTGCTACCAGCTACAAGCCGCCTTCGCTTGATATGCTGGAAGCCGATAAAGGCAAACCCTCAAGCGGTGATGTGCGGGCAAATGCAAACATCATTCAACGCACGCTTCAGAGTTTTGGCATTGATGTGGATATGGGAGAAGTAAATATCGGTCCCTCCGTAACGCAGTACACCTTAAAGCCGGCGGAAGGCGTGAAGTTGTCGCGCATTACCAACTTGGGCAGTAATTTAGGGCTTGCGTTGGCGGCTCATCCGCTTCGCATGGAAGCGCCCATTCCCGGAAGATCGCTGGTGGGCATTGAAGTGCCGAATAAATCAATCGCGTTTGTCGGCTTGCGGAGTTTGCTGACAGAACTTAATGAACGGAAAAAGGAATTCCAGTTGGGGTTTTCCTTGGGGCGCGATGTTACCGGCCGGGGTGTGTTTGCCGATCTCGCGCGAATGCCGCACGTGCTTGTGGCAGGCAGCACCGGATCGGGCAAGTCGGTTACTATTCATTCGCTTTTAATGGGGCTTCTCTTTTTTAATCCCCCTGAATTTTTGAAGTTTATTATGGTAGATCCCAAACGCGTTGAGCTTACACATTACAACGGCATACCGCATTTAATGTCTCCGGTTATTACCGATCCCAAAAAAGCGATTCAGGCGCTTCGATGGGCGGTGGGCGAAATGGATAAACGGTATTTGCAATTGGAAACAGCGGGAGCGCGTGACATTGCCTCTTATAATGCGGATACGGCAAATGAGGACATTATGCCATATTTGGTGGTTGTGATAGATGAACTGGCTGATTTAATGACCATGTATCCGCGGGAGGTAGAGGCGTCCGTTGTTCGTATTGCGCAAATGGCGCGGGCAGTGGGTATCCATCTTGTTATTTCTACTCAAAGGCCGTCGGTGGATGTTATAACCGGACTCATTAAGGCCAATATTCCTACCCGTATTGCTTTGCAGACTGTTTCGCAGATTGATTCGCGGACTATTTTGGATATGGCAGGCGCGGAGAAGCTTCTTGGAAAAGGGGATATGCTTTATTTACCGGCGGATGCCGCCAAGCCCCGCCGCATTCAAGGCGTGCATGTGTCAGATACCGAAGTAAAACGCGTAGTGCGTTATTTGGCGAGCATGTCGGAACAGGAGGAGGACGCAGTTGCATCTGAAGATATATTCACAAAAGTTTCTGGTTCTCAAAACGAATCATTTGATATGGATGATGCCGACAATGAGTTATATGAAGAAGCGCGGCGTCTGGTGATGGAAACCGGTAAAGCGTCCACCTCATTTTTACAGCGCAGATTGCGATTGGGCTACGCGCGCGCCGCGCGGCTGATGGATGTTTTGGAAGAACGCGGAGTGGTTGGACCGGCAGACGGCGCAAAGCCGCGGGATGTGTTGATAAGCGGGGAAGAGGTGCGCGAAACATAATATGTTTATTTCCTCTGATTATTTGGAAATAACGCGCAAGCGAGCTCTTCGCAGGCGATATGTGAGAATAATTTTTGCGGGGGGCGGATTGCTGGTGGCGGGGCTTTATTTTGCATATCAATTGCGCGATTGGATTATGCTTCCCATGCTTTTAGTGGAACAGCCGGCGGATGGTGTATTGCTGCAAGGTCCGAAGATTGTGGTTGAAGGGGTTGCAACCCCCGGGACACGTTTGACAGTAAACGGCGTTACTGCCTACAATGAGGAAAATGGCCGTTTTCTTGCAGAGTTGCTTCTTCCCGCGGGGCTCCATACCATACGGGTGGTCTCGGAAAACCGTTTTCATCGTGTCCGCTCCGTTGAGCGGCAGATTGTGGTGGAGGAACTGGAAGAAGGTATCATACCGTTTACATTTGCGACAAGTACCGCAACAAGCACGCAAGCGGGGGAAATTTATCAATAACCTAACTACATGGCAAAAGCAATACAAAAAGAAGAAGAGAGCAAGGAAAAAGCGGTAGAAGAAGTAGTGAAAGAAATACAAAGCCGATACGGGGAAGGGTCGCTTATGCGTTTGGGAAGCATGCGAAAGGTGGATGTGGAGGCAATTCCCACCGGTTCTTTTGCGCTTGATATGGCATTGGGGATCGGAGGTATTCCGCGCGGGCGGATTATCGAAATTTTTGGTCCGGAATCGTCCGGTAAAACCACACTCGCGCTCCATATCATAGCAAATGTCCAGCAAAAAGGAGGAATCTGCGCGTTTATTGACGCGGAACATGCGCTTGATCCGGAGTATGCGCGCAAAATCGGCGTACGCACGGAAAATCTTCTTATTTCTCAGCCGGACAGCGGTGAGCAAGCATTGGAAATTGCGGAAAGCTTGGTGCGGACAGGCGGCATTGGGTTGGTTGTCATTGATTCGGTGGCAGCGCTCACTCCGCGCGCGGAAATCGAAGGCGACATGGGCGTCCAGCACATGGGTTTGCAGGCGCGGTTGATGTCGCATGCGCTGAGGAAGCTTACCGGGGCCATTTCGCGCACAAATACCACCGTTGTGTTTACAAATCAAATACGCATGCAAATTGGCGCCGCCGCCATGTATGGCAATCCGGAAACCACCCCGGGCGGAAAAGCGCTAAAATTTTACGCATCGGTGCGGATTGAAATTCGCCGCGCCGCAAAAATTCAAAAAGGAGAAGAAGTTATCGGCAGCCGCACGCGGGCAAAGGTGGTGAAAAACAAAGTGGCGCCGCCTTTTCGCATAGCCGAGTTTGATATCATGTACAACCACGGCATTTCTTACGAAGGCGATATTATTACGCTGGGAGCAAAATATGGGCTTGTGAAAAAATCCGGCGCATCGTTCGCGTATGGGGATATAAAACTGGGACAGGGCATGGAGAATGCAAAAAGTTTTTTGAAAGAGAATAAAAAAACAGCGGACGAAATTGTCCGCGAAATAAAAAAGATGGTGATTGAGTTGTAAATTTTAACGCAGTGTAAACGGCAAGAGCGCTAAATGGCGCGCGTGTTTGATGGCAAGCGCAAGCTGACGCTGGCACGAAGCGCATGTCCCTGTTTTTCGGCGCGGCGTAATTTTTCCTTGCGTGTTTATGAATTTACGCAGCAAATCGGTGTCTTTATAATCAAACACCTTTGTATTATTTACACAAAATTGGCATTGTTTCATAAACGCTTTGCTTAAAATGGTATTTCATTCGGGTTTACGTCGTCTTCCGGATATTCTACTGTCGCTATGTCTTCTTGCGGCGGGGATTGAGTTTGCCGCGGAGCGCTTGTTTCCATTGTTTGATAGCTTCCGCCTTGGCCGCCGCGGGGACCGAACTGCATATTTTCCACAACTACTTCCGTCCTTGATTTCTTGGAGCCGTCTTGCGCATCCCATGTGCGGGTTTGCAGTCTGCCCTCCACAAACATGGAATTCCCCTTTTTCATATATTGGTGAATCAATTCCGCGGTTTTACCGAACGCAACCACATTGTGAAATTCAGTTTGCTGTTGTTTTTGGCCCTCTTTGTCTTTCCATGTGCGATTGGTGGCGAGGCCAAAGTTTATCACCGATTGGCCGGATGGCAGTGAGCGCATTTCCGGATCGCGGGTAAGGTTGCCTACCAATAATACTTTATTTACATTCATGATTTTGAATTATACTCCTAATATCTCATCTAATTTTTTATCCAACTCTTTTTCATCAATTTTTTCTGCAGGTTCGTCTGTTTTTGAAGGGGAGTACAGAGTGGATGGCGTTTCATGCATACCGGCACGAATGGGTTTTTTGAGAACTTGTTGAATGGGCGCGCGAGTCCATGATAACACTAAACTTCGCAGTATGTTTATATTTGTAGAAACGGATTTTTCAATGGCTGGTATATGCGCGGGAGAGGCGGAAAACTGGAGCGCCGCAAGATAGGCCTGCGAAATTTTTTTGATTGGGTAAGACAGCTTTCGGAGTTTGGGGTCTGTGGTGCGCTCAAGGATGCCATTCTGTTTTTCTATTTCCAGGCGCACATTGCCAAGTTCCACCGCCGCGTCCGCATCTGAAAGCTCCGGTTTGATAAGCAGGCCTATTTCATATAATTGCGATTCTTTTGTCATATAGGCATCGTACAATAAGGAGATTATGATGGCAAGGTATTGACATTAGCGCTTTTTTATATCTTAAATTCAATGACATCTCCATCTTGCACCACATATTCCTTGCCTTTTGTCTGCAAAAGCCCAAGTTCGCGCGCTTTCGCGTACGATCCCGCTTTCATGAGATTTTCATAGCTTATGATTTCTGCGCGGATGAATTTTTCTTCAAAGTCGGAGTGTATGGCGCGACCGGCGCGGCGCGCGGTGGAATCTTTCGGAATGGGCCAGGCGCGGGTTTCATCTTCTCCCGTGGTTAAAAATGTTATAAGGTCCAGCGCTTTATAAGCTTTTTTTATAAGCTCATTGATGTGCGACATATTTTTCAATTCACCGGCATCTTCATCTAACTGGGCTATTTCATCTTCCAGTTTTATATTTAAACAAATTCCGGATGTCGGACTTCCGGAATCATCATTCCGGAAGTCCGACATCCGGAATTTGTCATTAGTTATATTATATACATATATAATCGGTTTTGAGGTAAGAAGCTGAAGTTCGCGGATTGATTTTTTATTTTCTTCATCGGAAACAAACAAATCTGCCGCCAATTTTCCGTTTGCGA